>SYEN01000476.1 GCA_005800795.1 Burkholderiales bacterium
AACTCCTCCAGCATGATCGTGACCTTGATGCCATTGGGAGTGCCCAACGAATACAGCTGAAGCGGATGCTTGCCACGTGGCAACACCTTCTCATGCATCGCGCCCGCAATCGGCCGATTCATGGCGCTGTAGCGCCAATTGGGGCTGTCGCCCTTCTCCCAGACCCAGACTTCCGGTGGTGTGTATTGAGATGTGTCAGTCATGTTGGGCTCTCGCGTGTTGCTTGATGGGGTGGCTGAATGGATGAGATCAGTGCGATCAGTGTAAACTTTTCCGTGGCGTGTGTGTTGAATGGGGAAGCCCGCGACGCCCTCCATCCCGTGGAGATTGCGCTTGCACTGGGTTGATGTGCTGCCTGGCTCGGCCACTCAGCGGTAACGACCGAACTGCTGTCGTTGCTGTAGGGCCGTACATCGGTCATAGCCGTAGTTGGAGTTCTGAGCCACCAACGGCTGCAATATGCTGGCGAGCGGTCAACGGTACGGAAGTCGGCTCAAACGACCGGTGCTTCAGCCTAAAGCCGCATCCATTGCGGAATTGATGGAACTACTTTCTTAAACAGCAAAGAAACCTCAAATAAGGGAAAATCCACATACGAATTTCCTACGCAAACCATTGGGCCAGAGGCCGCGACATGAGTTGTGATGCAATCTTTATCAGTCATGCGGCACCTGAGGACAACGACTTCACGCGTTGGCTTGCTGCCAAGCTTACGCTCGCTGGCTACCGTGTCTGGCACGACTTGGATCGACTCAAAGGTGGCGATGTCTTCTGGGACAAGATCGAACATGCGATCCGTGAAGAGTCGTTTCGGCTCATTGCAGTCGTATCCGAAATATCTTTTCGCAAGGAGGGCGTTCGCAATGAATGGGAACTAGCACCTACTGTGGAAAAATTGATTCCCGGTTTTTTCATTCCAGTGAGGATCGACGCTTTTGATTTTTCGCGTCTTCCCATCACAATGCATCGCAAGAACGTGATCGATTTCGCGGGAGGTTGGCACAAAGGGCTATCGAACCTGCTCGACACACTCGCGGAGGCAAATGCTCCACGAATCGCGGAGGCCAATCCTGCATCTGCGCGGCAGTGGCTTTCGGGCGAGAAAGAAGGCGCAATCTTGTCAGCGCTGTCTCCCGAGACATTGGAATCTACATGGCTTCCGATCCTCTCGATGCCGCAGTCTATCGAAAGCGCACGCATCCTTGGATCTGATCGCGGAATCAAAGTCACGCAAGCTAATGGGCGACTTCCTTGGTTTGAGTTCGGTGATCGTATTGTCGGCTTCGCGAAGGGCTCGGAACTAGTCGAATTGATGGCCGATACTGTCATGCTTAAAGCAGCGGGGGGCAATGAGACTAAAACCTTCATTTCCGGCGGGATTCCTTGGGGCAACAACAAAGTATCTGCCAACGATGCGCGTTATCGAGTGGAAAACCTGATCCGCCAAGCTTGGACTTTGGCGATGGAGAAAGCGGGCCTCAAAACCTACGTGTTATCCGGGGGGCGCGTTGTCCACTACGCTACGAAAGAACTTCTTCCCGGAGGTAAATGTGCGTTCGTGGATGCGGATGGGCGTATGCGCAAAAAGAGTTTGTTTGGACGTAGTGAACGCAGGAAGGCCAATTGGCACTACGCCGTGGGGATACGCCCTTCGCTGGATGATCCATGGCGAATTGAGCTTCGAGCGACGATTGTGTTCACGGGGGACGATGGCGTTCCCTTCGATCCCGCCCGTGCACAGCGCTTGCGCATGGGATTTTGTCGCAGCTGGTGGAATGATCGTTGGCGCGGGTTTCTGCGTGGCTTTCTAACGGTAATCGCGGCAGGCGCCAAGGAAATTTCCCTGACAGTCGGAGAAGATCGCTTTATTCGTGTAGGTGCGGAGCCGATTACGTTCCTGTCCCCAGTGCGGCTCACCGATATGCCCGGCGCGGTAGAAGAAGAACCGATTGACGATCCGGACGATGATCCTCTTCAACGCGAAGATATTGAAGATGTCGCCGTGGAGGGGGAATCATGAGCGTAAACCACAACCTAATTTCGCTGCCAGAGCCCCAGCTACTGTTCGCCTACGGGCAGCGCATGGAGCACCCCAAAGATGGATTGCTTCTCTATGGACCGCATTACAATCCTTTTGTAGGCGGAAAATTGCGCTTCGGCCTCATCGCGACCAAGGCAGGTGTAGAGCGCTATTCCAAGCGAGTCCGTGCGCTCGGTCACTCTATTGCGCCAGCGCGTGCGAACGATCCAAATCACACGATGTTTCCAGGATTCCAAAGCGTCTTTGAAATAGAGTGGCCAGAAACCCCGATTGTTTCGATCACGGTAGATGATGCGGAGCTCGCGCGCGTAATACGAATATCGGATCGCCATCAGGCCATTCATAAAGCGGTTTCACTTTACTCCGAAGCCATCGTCAACTATATACGTGAGCAAAGCGAAGTTTCGATCGATCTATGGATGGCCGTTGTGCCCGAGGATGTCTACAAGCTTTGTCGCCCATTGTCGAAGGTTGATAGAGTTGAGCGCCAACCCTCTGATGTGGCTATGGACAAGGGAGTGGCAACGCGATTACTCAGAACACCGTCTTTGTTTGAGGAAGACAATGTCCATGCTGCGATATACCTTTATGACCTGGACTTTCACAACCAGCTCAAAGCCCGCCTTTTGCACTACAAGGTCGCGGTCCAAGTGTTGCGAGAGACGACGCTCGCGCCAGAGGATTTCGTCAAATCCAACGGCATGCCGTTACGCGGCCTACAAGATCCTGCGACACTGGCTTGGAACCTTGCCACCACCTGTTTTTTCAAATCAGGTGGCAGACCTTGGCGCTTGGGCAAACCGAGAACTGGTGTTTGCTACGTGGGTGTGGTGTTCAAAAAGGATTTGTCGACGGCAGAACCAGGTAACGCCTGCTGCGGCGCTCAGATGTTTCTGGATTCCGGCGATGGGGTCATTTTCCGGGGGGCGGTTGGCCCTTGGCTCTCGCGAGGCAACGACGATTTTCACTTGCCGCGTGAAAAGGCTCGGGAACTGATGGCGCTGGTAGTTGATGCGTACCGCAATGCTCATGGCGGCACGGCTCCAACCGAACTCTTCGTTCATGGCAAAACACGGTTTTCAATGGAAGAGTGGGAAGGGTTTCGCGAGACGGTCCCTTCCGACTGTCGCATCGCTTGCGTGCGAATTCGCAGCGACTCTGGGCTCAAGCTGTTCCGGCGTGGGGTGACCAACATACCACGTGGCTTGGGATGGATAAAAACCCCAACATTAGCCTACCTGTGGACCAAAGGCTTTACGCCGCGCCTGCAAACCTATCCGGGACGCGAGGTGCCCAATCCGTTATCTATAGAAGTATGTCGAGGAGAGGCAGATATACAAGAGGTCATGGCGGATGTATTGGCCCTCACAAAGCTCAATTACAACACCTGCATTTACGCAGATGGAGTTCCTGTCACACTACGCTTAGCAGATTCGGTGGGGGAGATTTTGACCGCAGCGCCTAGGCAAGAGGAATTGCCCCCACTTCCCTTTCGCTATTACATCTGAGCGCTCCGAAGTGGGTATAAATTGGGGGGGCATACCAACGATTGTTGCGTGGCCATTGCGGCCGCCTGGCAGACAATTTCCCGCAGGCCAGTCAGTAGGCGACAGTCTATTTCGGTTTAGGGTGGTTCTGTCGGTGCGTGTTAATCGCCAGCTCGATATTGGAAAGCAGCGGCTTAAAAGCGTCGAAGTTTATGCTGTCCGCTTTTGGCACAATCACCTTGTCGGCGAAGATGTTTTTGCCGTAATACTTTTTATTGTCACCGTGCTTCTTTTTTGGGTTGAATATTTTTCCCGCAATCTCTTCTTTGAAGAGGGCCGGCGGGAAAAAGTCCTCAATGCAGGTTGGATCATCATTGGGGCCTAATGGCGTTGGAACGACATAGATATTCGCACACACATGGATAAAGGGCTCCTTTCGCGGAGCACTCACTTTATTTGCGTTCGTTAAATAGTTAAACAATTCTGCAGGACCGTCGTCATTATCGATGAGGACGATAACCGGCTCGAATGGACCAGGAGCTCTAAATTTCCCTGCCGCAGATCGGTATTCGGAGATGAAGCCCATAAGTTGAGACGCGCCGCCATGGATTTTGAGTATGCGATTGGTGTTGCTGTTATCGTATTTAAAACGACGAAAATTAAGGGATACTTTCCCAGCAGCATTGATTGTCGCCAGCGTCGGAAAAGAAGCGGCTAGGCACTTTACTGCGCAGCGAATATAGATGCGGTCGGTCGGACCCTCACAAAGCATAATCGGCTTGGGCGCAGCGAAAAACTCGTTGAACATCAAGAATCGCCGATATGTATTTTCTTTACGAACGAGTTTATACCGCTCATATTTTATTTGTCCGTCCTGATGGCTATCATGAAGTTGCCGTATTGCGTCGTCTTTCTGCGCGATATCGACCGCATCGACAAAAGCCAGCATGCCCTGGAGTTGCGCCGGGCTGGCGCGAGTAACGTTCTTAGTTACGTTACCGAGGACGTCAACCGATTTATAGATGAGGTCGAATTCCCCCTTGTTGATAAGCCGAAACGTGAGTGCTCTGAGCTTGTGACGGTACTCGCTACGCACGTTGACCTTCTCATTTACGACAAGTCCCGTTACTTCTTGGCGTGAGTCGCGCTACTGCATGCGTGTTTTTGCGGCATTTAACTCGAATCCGCTCTTGGAAACAATTGCCATCAAGTATTTACCCGCAGACCATTTTTGTGCATCTCCACTCACGCACACTGCAATGGCTTTTGGAAAGTCGCACTTGTTAGTCGAGAACGTAAGATCGTCTGCATACCGCGTATAGTGGCAGCCAGCGTGCTGCGCTAGGCTGACTAGATGCGTGTCGAGCACATGCGCAATCAGATTAGATATGATCGGAGAGGATGGACTTCCTTGCGGGAGCGCGTTATTGTGGCATGCGATCTGCGCAATAACGGTCGCAACCGCAGGATTAAGGGCGAAGTGCTTGTCCTTGATGAAGAAGCCGCGAACGCGTCCGAAGTTGATGCTTGGAAAGAAGTCCTTGATATCCGAATTGAACACAAATCGACGATTGCGATGCTCCACGGCATTCGTCATGATTGTGCGGTGACGCTTGAATCCGTGCGCTGAGTCATTCTTTCGCAGGCCGGCCTGCTCTAGCTCTTCAAGGCAATCTGGCACCAGTATGGATAAATTCTGTTGGAGAACCTTAAGGCCATCTATCGGCGCGCTTATCTTGCGCGAACTACCATGACGCTTTGGTATGTCGAATTCGGTGTACTTGAGCGGAACAGGGAGTTTGTAAAGCAGATAAGACAGGCTGGACGGTTTGAACGCCAAGAGACGAGCAACATCACTTAGATTGGTAACTCCCTTGAGAAGCGCGAGCTTTGACATTGTTCATTGTGAGCGGTGAAGTGGGCCTACGAGCACTCTTATGCGACCGCAAAGGAAAAATTAAACATCGCATATCATTCAAGGATACGGTAAGGAGCAAACCGTCAGTGCCATTGACTTCACGCGTTACGATTACATAACGCAAGGTCTGCCCGTAGGCCCATGCCTATGGTATCACTGCCACTGGAAAGCATGCCAATCTACGGAACGCTTCGTCTACGAGACGCGAGCCGGGGTAGTGAGGTTCTTCAATATTGACGCGATCAAAGTTTAGCGATTTGATCGCAGAACAAACCTTCTGCCTTTCAGTATCCGCAAGGTATTGCGCAAGCGTTCGACAATTTCGTTAAGTCGCGGAGTGGGAATATGAGAGCATTAAACTTAGCGCCATACGCAGCGAGTACAGCCGATGCTGATGAGGCTGGTGGGCAAGCGTCTCCAGGACATGCGTGGAAACACGTCGGGACACGGAAAGCGGAAGACCGCTTGAGCCATAATCCGGACCTCGACGACCATCGCTGTGAGCTTTACTTCAGGGCGATGCGACTTTAGCCTGAAGCCCCGGTCGTTCAATCCGACTACCATACCGTCGACCGTTGACCTGCACATTGCAGCCCTTGGTGGCTCAGAACCCCAGTGACCGCAAAGGCCGACAAGCAGCCCGTCAGTTCTAATCGGCGAACGATGTCCCCGCAAACGATCCCTGCCATTCATGGCGCCAAAGGTCGGACGGCTCACTTGCGCCATCCGCCCGGCAAGGGCCGGTGGCTGCTCAACACTACAAAACGAACTCTTGCCCAAAATCATTAAGCGCACTGAATTCAGCAGCCGCTTCCGGATGCCTGCACACATCAACGCCCGCTTTAGGGGAAAATCACAACCCGGCGCTGGCAATTTAACCGAGTAAACCATGCCCTTCCATGCAGCAGTCCTGTTCTTCCTGTTAGCTATCAGCGGCATCGCAGTGGCCCATGCGGCCGAGAGCGTCTATCCCAACCGCCCCATCCGCGCGGTGGTGGCATCCGCGCCAGGGGGCGGCCTAGATGCATCGACGCGCATTCTGGCTCCGAAGCTATCGGAGAGCATGGGCAGACCTGGGTGGTTGACAATCGCTCCGGCGCTGGCGGCAACGTGGGGGCCGAGATCGTCGCTCGTGCGAATGCGGATGGCTACACGGTGCTCACATCAACCAGCACTTTGCTCACCGTGAACCCGAGTTTGTACCGGATGTCCTTCAGCGTGGACAAGGACTTGCAGCCCATCACCGTGCTGGCGACCGGCGAGCAGGCCGTTGTTGTGCATCCCAGTGTGCCGGCCCGGACGTTGGCCGAGCTCATCACGCTGGCCCGGCAAAAGCCGGGCGCGCTTAATTATGCGTCCGCCGGTCTGGGCACGGCGACCCATCTGGGTGCGGAGTTGTTGAAGCTTCGTGCCGGGATCAACCTCACCCAGGTGCCCTACAAGGGCGGTGGCCCTGCCGCGGCCGCCGTGCTGGCGGGTGAGGTGCAGTTGCTGGTGGGCACACTGGCTTCGACGATTGCGTTCATCCAGGCGGGCCGGCTGCGCGCAGTGGCCACGACGGGTTTGACACGCTTCCGCCTGACACCGGATTTGCCCACGGTCGCAGAGTCCGGCTACCCCGGGTTTGACGCGGGTCTGTGGTTCGGCATGTCGGTACCAGGCGCCACCCCCAAAGACATCGCACAACGCCTACACCGTGAAGCACTGAAGGCGCTGCAGCACCCTGACGTGCAGACCGCGCTGGCGCGCCAAGGCATGCAAGCCGCGCCCGCAACACCAGCAGACTTTGCCGCGCGTATCAAAAGGGAAACAGACACCTGGGCCGCAGTGATCCGCAAGACCGGCATCAAACTGGATTAGACTCCACGGCTCGCCGGCTGCGTTTCGCGTTTACATCAGGTCCGGGGTCGCACGGCAGGCCAAGGCGTTTCACGAAGCCAGCATCACGTTCGATTGAAACGCGTCGCGCCGCAAGGGCGGGCCCTTTAGCGCTCGCCTTTGATGTCGGCCGCCTTGATCACTTGGCCGTATTTCGCAAACTCCTTGCGCATCCACGCCTCAAACGCGGGGGGCGTGGTGTAGAGCGGCCCCATGCCCTGTGCCGCCATCTTCTCGACGATGTCTGGCATCTTGAGAATTTTTTGCAATTCGGCCGACCAGCGATCGACAATGGGTTTTGGCATTCCTTTGGGGCCGAGGATGCCGCGCACCGACTTCACGTCGAAATCGGTGATGCCCTGCTCGGCGAAAGTGGCCACGTTGGGCAATGCCGGCAGACGGTGATCAGCGGTTATGCCGATCGCCCGCAGTCTGCCGTTGCGCACGTAACCCACCATGCTGCTGGGTGTGCTGAAAAACATCTGCACATGGCCGCCCATCAGATCGTTCAGTGCCGGCCCCGCGCCCTTATACGGCACATGCTGGAGCTTGATGCCGGCCCGTTGCGCAAACATGGCCGTGGTCACCAGCCCGGAGGTGGTCGAGGTCGCGTAGTTGAGCTGCCCCGGCCTGGCTTTTGCCAGCGTGATGAACTCCTGCAGCGAATTCGCCGGCAATCCGGGATGAATCACCATCAGGCTGTCGCTCGCGTCGATCGTGCCCAGCGGCAGGAAATCGTCAATCGGATGGAATGCCGTCTTGCTGATGAGTGATGTGGTCAAGTGCGAATTGGTCGACGTGATCAGCATCGAATGCCCATCCGGCGGCGCGCGCTGGATGATCTCGGTGCCGATGACGCCGTTGCCGCCGCCCCGGTTGTCGATGACCACCTGCACGCCAAAGGACTCGGTAAATTTTTGCCCCACCAGCCGGCCCATGATGTCGTTGCTGCCGCCGGGCGGGTAAGGCACGACAATGCGGATCGGGCGGCTCGGAAACGACTGCGCAACGGCAGCCACAGACGCGCCTGCTGCGGCAACGGCCATTGCCGCCAAGGCGATGCGGGTCAGAATCAAACGGGAATTTTTCATGCCTGGCGTGCCTGTCATCTGGGAAGGGTGTAACGAGTATCGGGCAGGCCTCTCGATTGCGTCAATCGCCGGCCTGTCGCGCGTGATGTCGGTGTTGCAGTTGGTCGATGGATTCCGGTGCTTTACTTGCGAGGGCTGCTCGCGGGGCGCCTTTAGTACCATCGGCGCAGCTTTTTACAAACTAAGGTTCCTTTAGCAGTGTGGCCAAAGTCACTTGGAAAGGGTTTCTAAGTATTTGTTTTAATTGATATTTTTATTAGTCTATTTTTATCCCCGCCGAAGCAATCACCCCTCGCCACTTCGCAATCTCAGCGGCAATAAACCGCTCAAACTCCTCCGGCGTTCCGGGCGATACGGTGTTGCCTTGCGCCTCGATGCCGTTGCGCACGTCCGGGTTGTTGAGCACGCGCACGATGTCGGTATTGAGTTTGCGCACGATGTCTGGCGGCGTGCCGGCACGCACGGAAATGCCTTGCCACGATTGCGATTCGATGGCGTAACCGGCTTCGCGCGCGGTGGGCACGTCCGGCAGGTCGCGCGTACGTTTGGCGGTGAGCATGGCGATGCCGCGGATGCGGCCGCTGCGCACGTGTTGGCCAGTGACGATGGTGGTGAACACCGCCGTGCTGATTTGCCCCGCGAATAAATCCACCAGCGCCGGCGCGTCGCCCTTGTACGGCACGTGAATCATTTTGATGCCGGTGACGCTGGAAAGATATTCCGCCGTGAGATGGATGCCGGTGGCGTAGCCGGGGGTGCCGTAGCTGATTTGCCCCGGTTTGCCGCGCGCGAATTTGACGAACTCGGCGAGATTGCGCGTGGGTAGCGAAGGGTGCGCAGCCAGTAAATAGGGCACGGTGGAAATCAGGGTCACTGCCGAGTAATCCTTAAGCGGGTCGTAACGCGGTTTGGCCTGGGTGAGCGGGATGATGGCGAGCGTGCTGATGGTGCCCAGCCCCAGCGTGTAGCCGTCGGCGGGCGCGCTTAACACCGATTGAAAGCCGATCAGCCCGCCCGCGCCGGGACGGTTTTCCACGATGACGGTGGTGCCCCACGCTTCGGTGAGTTTTTGCGCCAGCGTGCGCGCGATGGTGTCGGTGCCGCCGCCGGGCGCGAAGGGGACAATGATGCGCACGGGTTTGGCGGGGTAGGGTTGGGCGTGTGCCGCACCTGCGACAAGCGCCAGCGCAACACCCGCGAGTTTGAGGGCACGGTGCCCATGGCTGTGCTTCATCAGAACCTCACCAATGCTTCTTGTGTTACGCCGTCACGAAAGCGCTTTACGTATGCCGCCGCATCGATTTCGATACCGGAAATGTTTTTCCTGTAGGCCTCTGAGCGAAAATACGCGAGGTAGTCGGCTTCGTTAACGAAGTTTGCGGCGGACAGCTCCACGGTATTGCCGTCGGGGTCGTGATAGTAGAAGCTGGTGCCGGGGCCGTGGTTATAGGATTTGAACGGTGCGATGTTCTTATCGCGCAGCAGTTCGTAGCGGCCGAACAGATGATCCAGCCCGGCGTGCCGCAATTGCATATGGTGCAGACCCGGTTGGCCTTTCTGGTTGTCCGCCTGCCCCGTGACCTGCGGCGTTTCAAACAAGCCCAGCACCTGCGTGTACGGGTGATCCGAAAAAATGCGGATGAAGGCGATGTTGTAGGCGCCCGTCCAGTTGGGGGCTTTGGCATCGTCGCGCACGAAAAACGCTTTTACGTCAGTGACGGTTTCATACCAGTCTTTCATGGCGGCAAATCGTGCCGTTTTGAGGATGACTTCGCTGAATTGCGGCGGGGTAAATTTGCCGCTGGTGGTTTTGACTTGATTCATGGCGTCTCCCGGGACTTGCAGGGCCTGCGCGCCCGAGGGTACATGACGGCGCGTTTGGCGTACAGGGCGGGAATCATAGCGCATCACGCAGCGCGGGGTGGGGCTGCTATAGTGCCACCGTGAAAGCAGATGAAGGGACGGCATGGCGGATACGGTAGAACAGGCAGACACACCGGCGGTGGAGAAAGCAAAGCCGCCGTCGTTCCAGCGCGCGCTGGTGATCAGCGCGGTGCTGGCCGGGTTGCTGGTGATCATGGGCTGGTTTTACGACGCATTGATGTTTGTGCTACTACCGGCACTGGCACTGATCTGGCAGGTGTTGTGCGCACTGGGTTATACGTTGCTGCGCAAGTGGCACATGCTGAAACTGTGCGGCTTGCGCATGCTGATCTGGCTTGCCGCGATCATGACCCTGATGTTCATCCACGATTACTACCTGAAATCCACCCGCAAAAGCGCTGAGGCTGTGGTATCCGCGCTGCAAACTTATCGTGCGCGCGAAGGCCGTTATCCGCCGAATCTGGAGGCACTGGCACCGCGCGACATGGCCGTGGTGCCGCTGTGGTCCATGTCGCCGTCCGGAGCGCAGCCGTTTCGATACAAACTCGTCGGCGAGAAAGAAGAAAACAAAGGCGAAAATTTTGACCTGAGATATTTCACCGGCTTTCGCCACCAGCACATTTATGAATCCGCCAGTGGGAAATGGAAGTTGACGGATTAAAATTCTGAAATAAAAATATCAATAAAATCAATTACTTATGGTTAATGACTGCTGCGCGATATCGGGCTCCGCGATTCGTCCAATATTTGTAAAACTACGTGCCGATCACGGCGGATTGCGTAATACTCTGGCCTCCCCGCGTTGCAGGCATTCTCGTCCCGTTGTTCCCGTTCCATTTCCATCGTCGTTCAACTGACTTTCAACTCATTCTAAATTCACTGAGGAGTCCCGCCATGGCAAGACTGAAATCGATTACACAAAAAGACCAGGTTCCTGCAGAACATCACGCAATTTTCGACGCGGTGGTGAAGAGCCGCGGCGGTGTCCATGGGCCCTTCAGTATGGCGATGCATTGCCCGCCGATTTCGGCTCATCTAGAGGCGCTGGGTGGTTATGTGCGCTTCGGCGGCAAGCTGGATCATCGGGTGCGCGTGCTGGCGGCGATGACGGTGGCGCGCGAGTTCGACTGCCTGTATGTGTGGGGTGCGCAAACCGGTTCGGCTCGCAAGCAGGGCGTGGCGGAATCGACGATTACGGCGATCCGCGAAAAGCATTCGCGCGGGCTGCCGCCGGAAGATGCGCAAATTGTCGACTTCACCCGCGATCTCATCCACAAGCATCGCGCGAGCAATGAAGTCATGGCTGCGCTGCTGAAACGCTTTGGCGAGTATCAACTGGTTGAACTGACCGGTACCATTGGTTATTACACGTTGCTGACCATGACCGCCAATCCCACGGAACTGGAGCCGGCCGCAGGCATGGAAGTGCTGAAGGTTTAGCGCGCGTCTCGAATTCACGCATTCACGAAAGAGATTTTCATGTTGATCGTCGATTCCCAAATACACATCTGGCAGAACGGCAAGATGAGTGCGCATCATCGCCAGATTCCCACCTATTCCATAGACGACGCTGTGGCGGAGATGAATTCCGCTGGTGTCGATTGCGCGGTGATCCATCCGCCCAGCTCGCTAGGCGAGGCGGTTAATGTGTATGCCGAGGAAGCGGTGCGCCGTTACCCGGACAAGTTCTGCATCCTCGGTCACATGGATTTGCTCCGTCCCGACCGCGAGAACATCGTGGCAAACTGGCGTAAGCGCACCGGCATGCTGGGTTTTCGTTTCACTTTCAATGAACCGAGCCAGAAAACCTGGTGGACAGACGGTTCGCTCGACTGGTTCTGGACGGCGTGTCAAAAGCAGGATTTGCGTGTAGGCCTTCTGGCGAGCGGCGCCAACATCGCCGCGTTCGGCAACATCGCGCGGCGTTATCCCGATCTGAAAATCCACATCGACCACATCGGCCGCGGTGGTGGCCGTGCAGGGTTGAAAGATGATGCGATCTACGCCGATCTGCCCGACATGCTGGCGCTGGCGAAGCTGCCTAACGTGGCTGTCAAGCTGTCGGGTGCGCCCAGCACGTCGAGTCAGGCGTATCCGTACAAAAATGTCCACGGCTATCTGCAGCAGATCGTCGACGCTTTCGGCCCGGAGCGTTGCTTCTGGGGCACTGACATCACGCGCATGCCGATTTCGTATCGCCAGTGCGTGACGATGTTCACCGAGGAAATGTCCTGGCTGAAAGGCCGCGATCTTGAGCTGGTGATGGGTGGGGCGATAGTGAAGCGGCTGGGTTGGCAAAGGCCCGGTGCATGATCAGTTGCAATGACTCTCGTTAATTCAACAAGGATTTCATCATGCGTCTTCCCATACTAGACCCCGAGAAATTCACGCCGCGCTAGAAAGAAGTGAGCGCCAAACACATTGAGCGGCGCAGTTACCTAGGCGGCCCGTACAAGGTCTGGATACACAGCCCGGACATGTTTGAAAAGGCCTCGGCGATCAGTAACTACATGCGTTTCGATTGTGGGCTGCCGGTAAAGCTGCGCGAGTTTGGCATCCTGGTGATGTCGCGCTATTGGGACGCGCAGTTTTCGTGGATCGCGCATGTCGATAAGGCGGTAGCCGCCGGTATTCCACAGGATGTGGTGGACGATCTTGCCGCCGGCAAAAAGCCCAACTTCAAGGCTGACGACGAACGCGTGTATTACAACTTCGCCATGGAATTGCTCACGGATCATTTTGTCAGCGACAAAACCTTCAACGAAGCGCGCGCCATTTTTGGTGAACGCACGCTGGTGGATTTGATCGGCTCGGTGGGTTACTTCAGCATGCTGGCGATGTGTTTGAATGCTGGGGAAGTCGATCTGAAAGCGGGTGCCAAACCACCGTTTGCGGATGTCAGCGGCTATCGCAAGAAAGCGTGACAGAACACGGTCGAAAGTCGTAAGTATCTGTTTTAATTGATAGTTTTTAGGAGCCAAGAACATGGATCTGGGACTTAAAGGAAAGAACGCCATCGTCACTGGCGGCAGCCTGGGCATCGGCCGCGCCATCGCGCGCGAGCTGGCGCTGGAAGGTGTGAACGTCGGCATCGTTGCCCGTAGCAAAGACCGGCTCGAAGCCGCCGCGAAAGCGCTGTCCGCCGAAACCGGCGCGAAGGTGATCGCGCTGCCGTGTGATGTAACGAACAAAGTACAGGTTGAAGCCGCAGTAGCGCAAGTGGTGTCGCAACTGGGCGGCGTGCAGATTCTGGTGAACAGTGGTTCGTCCCCCGGCGGCTCGGCTTCCGCCATCGGCCCGATTGAAACCGTGGTGGACGACGACTTGCTGCTTGATTTCAACACCAAGTATCTGGGTGCGGTGCGCTTTGCGCGTGCCGTCATTCCCCACATGAAAAAGCAGGGCTGGGGTCGCATTATCAACATCAGCGGCGCCAACGCGCGCAACGCGGGCAACCTGTCTGGCGGCGCGCGCAATGCGTCGATGGTTCACATGACCAAAACGCTCGCGGTGCAACTCGGCCGCTTCGGCATCACGGTGAACTGCGTTCATCCCGGCACCACGCGCACCGAGCGCACGGCCACACTGCTGGCCAAGCAAGCGGCGGAGCAAAATATCACGCCGGCGGAAGTCGAAAAGCGCACCTTCGCGCCTGATGCGCCGCGCAGCAACGCTATCTGCCGCATGGTTGATGCAGCCGAGATCGCCTACGTCACGTCGTTTCTTGCTTCAGAGAAATCCTGGGCGATTTGCGGTG
>SYEN01000477.1 GCA_005800795.1 Burkholderiales bacterium
GACGTGATCAAGGTGGAGCCGCCCGATGCCGGCCAGGAAAGCCGCATGGGCAACAAGCGGAACGGGCCTTTCTATTATTTCAATCGCAACAAGCGCGGCATCGTCGTCAATCTGGCTGCGCCGGAGGGCCGCGAAGTCGCGATGCGCCTGATCAAGCGCGCCGATGTGCTGATTGAAAATCTGGCGCCCGGCTCGATGGACAGGCTGGGCTTGGGCTATGCCCATGCAAAGGAAGTCAATCCGCGCCTCATCTATTGCAGCCTCAAGGGTTACCTCAAAGGCCCCTATGCGTCGCGGCCGCTGATGGACGAACCAGGACAGATGGCTTCCGGGTTGGCCTACATGACCGGGCCACCCGGGCAGCCGATGCGTGCCGGTGCATCGGTGGTCGACATGGGCGCGGCAAGCTATGCCGTGCTCGGCGTCATGGCCGCACTCATGCAGCGTGAAAAAACGGGAAAGGGCCAGCGCATCACCGGCGGCCTGTTCGAGACTGCGCTGTTCTACGTCGGCCAGCACATGGCGACCGCACAGTTCACCGGCGAGCCGTCAAAGCCGATGCGCGCGCAACGCCATGCAGGCAAGCGCAACGGCACCGCAATCTACGATCTTTTCACGTGCAAGGACGATAAACAGGTATTCATCGGCATCGTCAGCGACGGGCAGTGGCGGCGCATTTGCCCCATCTTCGGCATGGAGGACCTGGCTGCAGATCCGAAATATGACCTTAACCCGGGCCGTGCCGAGAATCACGACCTCCTGATGCAACGTATCGGCGACGTGTGTGCGCGCCACACGCGCAATGAAATCGTCGACATGCTGGATGCCGCCAACGTGTGTGTGGCGCCGCTGCACTCGCCCTCTAGCGTGCTGGAGGAGGACGTGCACGTGCGCTCAGAAGGCCGCACGCTGCCGGTGCAAATCGGCGACATGGCCGGCCGTTTGCCGCCGCTTCCCTACGAGAGCGACGCTTACAGCTTTTCAGTGCGCCATTCGGCTCCGAAAGAGCCCGGCCGCGATAGCGTGGAAATTCTGCGTGAACTGGGCTATTCGGACGCCGATGCGCAGGCGCTCGCGGCCAAGGGCGTAGTGCGCGGGCCGCGTCTGGGGTGAGAAAGTAAAATATTTGTAAGTATTTGATTTTATTGATATTTTTATTCCGAGACAATCCCGGGCAAAAACCGCTCAGCGCCCCTTGAATACCGGTTTGCGTTTTTCCCGGAACGCCAGCCGCCCCTCTTTGACGTCTTCGGTGTTGTGCACTTTGTTGAGCAGATTTTCTTCGTAATCCGCGTGCGTCTCGAGCGGGACGCCCATCGCGTGGTACACCGCCTGCTTGGTCAATTCGATGGTGATCGAGGGCCCGTTCGCGAGGCGCTTCGCAAGCTCCATTGTTTGGGCCATAAGCTCGGCGTGCGGCACTACCTTGTCAGCGAGGCCGATGCGCAAGGCTTCTTCCGCTTTCACCTCGTCGCTGAGCCAGTGCATGAGCAGCGCCCTTGATGTGCCGACCAGATGCGGCAGCAGCCACGTCGAAGCCTGGTCGGGCAGGATCGCGCGCCGCATGAAAGCCGACACAAAGCGCGCCTGATCAGATGCAATTCGCAGATCACAGGCGAGCGCCAGAGCAAAACCGCCGCCGGCTGCCACGCCATTGACTGCGGCAATCACCGGCTTACGCATGCTGCGAAAGCGAGCAATCCAGCCGAAGCGCGATTCCTCGATGTCCTGCCGGCTGGGCGGCGGGGCATCCGAATGCGACCGCCCCACCATGTCCGCACCGGAGCAGAAACCACGGCCCGCACCGGTGAGCACCAGCACTTTGGCGTCGTCGTCGTCGTTGACGTCTTCCAGAATGCGCTTCAGGCCCACCCGCAGCCCGGGAGAGAGGGCGTTGAGCTTTTCCGGGCGATTGAGTGTGAATGTAACCACCCCATCCGCTTTCTCGACGATGGCATCCTCGTAGCCCTCATAGGGTTTCAAGCCTTCATATCCTCTTAACATCGGTTTCTCCTGTGTAGGGTGTATGGGCAAAAGTGTAACGCGATTAGGCCCGCGCGGTACGGCCATTCGGTAGTTTGCCGGCTTGATAAGGCTTTATCCAAGCGCAATGATTTTATGATCGGTAGTGCACGGGTTACACTTGTGCACTGATGTCGCTATCGGAGGGAGCGAACAAATGGCCACATTCGTATTGGTGCACGGCTCGTATCAGGGCGGATGGATCTGGCAGCCCGTTGCAGCCCGGCTGCGCGCGGCAGGTCATCAGGTTCATGCACCGAGCCTCGACGGGTGCGGTGAGCGCAAGGGAACCGTGCGCCCCGGCATCACCACCGAAACCCATGCCGACGAAATCGCGCAACTGCTCTTCTACGAGGATTTGAGGAATGTCGTTCTGGTCGGCACCAGCTCGGGCGGAATGGTGGTGTGCCGGGTCGCCGAGTTAATGCGCGAACGGATCGACCGGTTGGTGTTCGTCGATACATTGGCGCTTTTCAGCGGCGAAAATATCCGCAATATCGTCACCCGTTCAGCCTCGATAATGGGCGACTTGACCGCCGCACCCTCCCGCGAGGAGGCCGCCAACCGGCTGTTCGCCGACCTTGATCCCGCAAGCCGCGCGTGGGCGCTCGAGCGCTATACCCCGCACCCTATCGGAATTTACATGCAACCGGTTCAGCTCGATTCATTCTGGACGCAACCATGGAAGGCCAGCGTCATCTGGTGCCGCCGCGCGGCCAACCCTGGCGAAGCCCACCTGCGCCGCGCCGCGGGCTTGCTCAAAGCCACATGGACCGAGCTCGACACCGGGCACTACCCGATGCTCAGCATGCCGGAAGAACTGACGAAACTGCTGATGGCTGGCTAAGCAACCTTGGCCGGCACCGACCACCAAGACCAACGACAACACAAGGCAAGTATGCGATATCTCCACACCATGGTACGCGTTTCCAATCTTGAGCAATCGCTCAAATTCTTTGCAATGCTGGGCCTCAGCGTAGTGCGCCGTACCGACAGCGAAAAAGGCCGCTACACCAATGTGCATTTGGCGGCAAAGGACGATGTCGAAGTTGCAAAATCGGTGCGCGCGCCGACGCTCGAACTCACCTACAACTGGGATTCGGAGGACTATACGGGGGGACGCAATTTCGGCCACCTTGCCTTCGAAGTTGCCAACATTTACGACATGTGCCGAACGCTGATGGATAACGGCGTTACCATCAACCGCCCTCCGCGCGACGGCCATATGGCCTTTATTCGCACACCGGACAATATTTCCATTGAGATCTTGCAAAAAGGCGAGCACCTTGCGCCGCAGGAGCCGTGGGCGTCCATGAAAAATACCGGTAGCTGGTGAAAACGATATCTCCAACCGGCGCGGCTGAACGGGCAGTCTGATCAGCGAATAAATCGCTTCACATAATCAGACCCGAGCCCAACAGACTCGAAATGCTTGCGCGCCGCCGCAACCCGGTCGAACACATCCGCGGTGCCCACCGTCCGGCCTTGCTCATCGCAATAGAGCAGCGCCCCCGTGTTGTGGAACAACGTGATCATGGTGTCGCCTTCGTCCACCACCAGCGTATGCACATCACCCGGCGGCTCGAACAGATAGCTGCCTGCAGTCGCCACCCAATCGCGCTCAAGATAACGCCAGCGGCCTTCCAGCACAAAACCGTGAACCGGCGCGGGATGGCGATGGCGCGACACCACGCCCGCCTGCGTCACTTTGGTCAAATGCACCCAATAGCCCTGACTGACGTTGAAACAAAGCGGCCGGTTCCAGCGGCCCGGGCCGGCGGGCACCCAAAGCCGTTCATCTTCCGGCTCACGGGCATCTTTGAGGAAAATCTCGTCCAGCATGTCCGGAGGAGAGAGCGGGGAATAGCGTCTTGTCACAGTATCGGGCATGGGGCTCACCTTCAGAGGGTTGAATCATTTCGAATTCTGTGGGCGTCGGCGGTTCCACCCACGATGTTTCAGTTCAAATCAGCAAGCTGCGGCGCAACTTCTTCTGCCAACAGCCGCAAGCTCTCATGATCCCACGCCGGATCGTCTGAATCAGCGGTCACGCTGAGCAGGCTGCCGAAGCCGCCCACCGATTGGTACAGTGCACGAATTTTGTCGGCAACCTGTTGCGGATCGCCCACGATCCACAAATGCTCCATCAGATAATCGACGTCAACGTCGTCATCAGTCACTGACGCATCATGTTTGACGATCTGCATCTGAAAAGTACCTGCGCGGCTGGGCCGTTGATGCACGTTGTAATTGCGGCCCAAGGTGGTGCGCGCGCGCTCCCGGGCAATTTCGGCTGTCGGCCCGACGAAAACGTCGCGCGCGATTTTCCAGTCACTGCGGTTGGGCGTGCGGCCAGCGCCCTTTGCGCCCTCGGCCACGGCCTGCCAGTGATCCGGCAGAAACCGGCTCGACAAAAGCGAACTCGACATTGGCCACCAGCCGCGCTCACCGGCGACTTTCAGTGATCCCGATTGTGGGCCGGTTGCGGCGACGGCAATGGGTGGGTGCGGCAACTGCAACGGCTTCATGTGCAGCCCGCGTTCAGTCACCGGGTTGAACTTCGGCGCCTCGACATGGAAAAACTTGCCCTGGTGCGCATACGCACTATTGCCCTGCCAAAGGCCGAGTACCACATCGAGCGCTTCCACCGCGCGATCGCGTGCTTCCGCCGGATCAAGGCCCATCAGCTTCATGTCTGTCGGAATGCCGCCCAGCCCGATGCCCCAGTTGAAGCGCCCGCGCGACAAGTGGTCCAGCATCGCGAGCCGGTGAGCCAAATAAACCGGCTCATGCATCGCGAGCAGCGTCACCCCGGTGCCGAAGCGGATCCGGTTAGTCAACGCCAGCGCTTTGGCAATCAACAAATCGGGCGACGGCGCGTTTTCCCATTTCTCGGTGAAGTGCTCACCCAGCCAGGCTTCGTCGAATCCCAACTTGTCGGCCAGCACCAATTGATCGATATCGCGGTCGTAGCAATCGGCGATCGCGCGATAGGAAGGATGCAACGGCATCATGAACAGGCCAAAGCGCATGGATGGAATTCTTTTTTCTTGTCTTGGTCGGACGGGTTATATTCTGTATTGGCTTGTTTGGCAATCGCTGGAATGTGTGTGAATCCGTGTTTCACGGCGCGGGATTTGCGGGACAACGGGAGCGCTCGGCGAAAATTCACGCGATTGACGGAAAGCCCGCCGCAGAATAGTCTGCCGCTTGATGAAAATCCAATTTTAACGAGGAGTGCGCAAATGTTCAGCCATATCATGGTCGGGAGTAACGACATTGCCCGTTCAAAGAAATTCTATGATGCCCTGTTTGTTGCGATGGGTGGCAAGGCCGGCATCGAGGATGCCAAAGGCCGCTTGATATACGCGCACAATGGCGGGCGCTTCATGGTGTCCAAACCCATCGACGGAAAGCCAGCCTCATCCGCCAATGGCGGTACGATCGGCTTCACGATGAGCGACACCCATCAAGCCGATGCGTGGCACAAGGCCGGGGTCGCGAATGGCGGGGCGGCGATCGAAGACCCGCCCGGCGTGCGCCAGGGGGCCGCCGGTAAGATTTATCTCGCGTACCTGAGAGATCCCGACGGCAACAAACTGTGCGGGCTGTGTCGCATGCCGGCAGCTTGACTTAACGCGGATCAAATCTTCGCAGCGGCAATATGCTCCGCCGCTGCCAATCCGGTAATCCCGCCTTTCGCCAGCCCACCCACGTAACCAATCTGCGGCCCGCCTTCGAGGCCGCCGGTTGCCGCACCTGCCGCGTATAAACCTTCGATCGCGCTACCGTCTTCGCGCAAGACTTGCGCGTGAGCGTTAATGGTAATGCCGCCCATGGTGTAGGTGATGCCGCTGACCATCGGCACGGCATAAAGCGGCGCTTTAACTATCGACAGCGCCTTGTATTTTTGGTTGCGCCGGTTGATGCCATCGGCGGGTTTGATGTCCGTGGCGTTGCCCGAGGCCGCAACTGCGGCGTTGTAGTCCGCCACAGTCTGTTTCAGTGCCATTGCGTTGATGCCTGCTTTGGCCGCCAGCGTATCGAGGTTATCCGCCGTGTAGATCGTGGCGCTCTCCCTCATCAGATACGGATTGGCGGCGATGAGGCCATTCTTGCCCGGGCCTTCCCAGATGCTTTGATCGAAAATGCAGGTGGAAGACAGCGGATCATCCAGCCGTGCCACGGCATTGGCGACACTCACGCCGCCGCGGCCTTCGTCGGTATAGCGTCGGCCTTCGCGGTTGACGACGATGCCCGCCGTGACCAGCGCGTCGAGATACGGATACGGCCAAAGGTTGTCGTTGGTGAGCGCGTCTTTGGACAGCACATGGCCGTAGAAGGCACCGGTGCCGGTAATCGCCGCGCCCAGTCCTTGCGCCATGCGCAGACCGTCGCCGAAGGCCGTGCCGCCGTTGCGTTGTTTCAGCTTGAGCGGTTGTTTGGATATATATTTTTCGAGCAGTTCCGGGTTGCACTGAAAGCCGCCATCGGCGATCACCACCGCGCGCGCGCGCCACTCGGTTTTGTTGTCTGAGTCCTGCGTGGTCACGCCCACGCATCGGCTGTTTTCACTAATCAGCGAAATCGCCTTCGCGCCGCGCACCAGCTTGCCGCCGCGCTTCACAAGGTTCGCTTCCAGCGTGCGCAGCAGCACATCGCCACCGCGGCCTTCCCAATCCAGTCCTGGCTTGCTGCGGCCCGGCGGTGCCAGCACCCACTTGTGATACTCCGATGCACTGGCACGCATGAACTTGATGCCCTCGGCTTGCAGCCACGCGATGATTTTCGCGCCGCCATCGGCGAGCAGGCGCGCATGCGCCTTGCTGACAAAACCGTCCGTGGTTTCAAGAATCAACTGATTCAGAAAATCCGGCTGTAGCGTGATTTCACGCAAACACAAATGAAACGTGCCGCCGGTGTAGCGCGTGTTGCACAGGTATTTGCCGGCGTTGCCTTGCTCCAGCACCGTGGCTTTCAGGCCCAGTTGCGCGGCGCGGTTAGCGGTAACCAGGCCCGCCAGACCGCCGCCGATGATGACGAGTTCCGTCGCCGATACATTCATGTAAGTATTTGTTTTAATTGATTAATTTAATCAAGCCGCATATTGGCGGCCTTGACGAGTTTGCGTACCTTATCGATTTCTGTGCGGACAAAAGCGTCAAACACCGCCGGTTCGCTCGCCACCGCATCCGAGCCGTCGCGCGCAAGACGTTCGGCGACGTCGGCTAGTTTCAACGCGCGCGCGATATCGGCATGCAACTTCGCGATCACTGCGGCGGGCGTGCCACCCACGGTAAACAATCCATACCACGTCGCGGCCTCATAACCGGGCAAGCCATCCTCGGCAACCGTCGGCAGTTTCAATGCCGGCACACGCTTGGCCGTAGTGACTGCGAGCGCGCGCAAGCGCCCCGTGCTCACATGTGGCAACACAGTGAAGGTGCTGCCGAACGTAAGCTGCGTTTGGCCCGCGATCAAATCGGTGATGGCCGGCGCGCTGCCTGTGTAGGGCACGTGCACCATGCTGATACCGGC
>SYEN01000478.1 GCA_005800795.1 Burkholderiales bacterium
GGTAGACGCACCAGCTTCAGGTGCTGGCGGGTAATGCCGTGGGGGTTCGAGTCCCTTCCTGGGCACCAGTCGATTCAGAACAGGCGAAGTTGCAAACTGCGTTGTAAAGTTTCAAGATGAATGCGAAACGATGAGAGTCGTTTCGCATTTTTCGTTTGGGACGGCGGGAACCCGTGACACGAAAGTTCTTCGCGTACTTTGCACAGTACGTTGAAGGAGTTGGAAACACGCGCCCCCTCGTTGCCCGCCTCATCCGGCAGGCGCGAAGTGACTGCAGCTGCCTGATGCTTTCTGCGTATTGCGCTGCTACGCGGCAAACGGATGCCGCCTGACTATCGTCTGTTCGCGATCCGGGCCGGTGGAAATAATATCCACCGGTACGCCGCAAACTTCCTGCAGCCGGTTCAAATAGTTTTGTGCCGCCTTGGGCAGTTTGTCGAACTGCGTGATGCCCACGGTGCTTTCCGACCAGCCGGGCATGTCTTCGTACACCGGCTCGCATTGTGCAAGCAGCTCCG
This sequence comes from Burkholderiales bacterium, assembly GCA_005800795.1. Lineage (GTDB taxonomy): Bacteria > Pseudomonadota > Gammaproteobacteria > Burkholderiales > SG8-41 > UBA5216. Next base: position 519 of record SYEN01000478.1, read on the forward strand.
CACCGAACGGCAGGATGTCGCAATCAGCGCCATTCATTTTGTAACCAACGCCGAGTTGCACCCGTTCCATGCCGTCCATCACGTCAAGCTTCATCATGCACAGGCCCGACACGCCGTTTATCTGGATCGCGCGCTTGAGCGCCGCACCGTCGAACCAGCCACAGCGGCGCGCGCGCCCCGTGGTAGCGCCGAATTCGTTGCCGCGTTTGGCGAGATACGCGCCGCGCTCATCGTGAAGCTCCGTCGGAAACGGCCCGGAGCCGACGCGTGTGGTGTACGCCTTGGTGATGCCCAGCACGTAATGCAGATTCTGCGGACCGATGCCACAGCCTGCCGCTGCACCCCCGGCCACGCAATTGCTGGACGTGACATACGGATACGTACCGTGATCAATATCCAATAACGTGCCCTGCGCGCCTTCAAACAACAGGCTCTTGCCGGCCTGAGTGGCGCCGAACAGCAGGCGCGGCACATCGGCCACCAGCGGCTTGATGCGCGCAGCGTAGCCCATGGCTTCGTCGTACGATTTCTGGAAATCGACGGTCTCAGCCTTGAGATAATGCTTCAGCACGAAGTTGTGATAATCCAGCACGTCGCGCAGCTTGGCGGCAAAACGCTCAGGGTGCAGCAAATCCTGTACGCGGATACCGCGGCGTGCGACTTTGTCTTCATACGCAGGACCAATGCCGCGCCCAGTGGTGCCGATTTTGCCGTCGCCCTTGGCGGCCTCGCGTGCGCGGTCCAGCGCCACGTGATGCGGCATGATCACCGGGCAGGACTCGCTGATCGATAAACGCGAAGCGACGTTTACGCCCATTTGCTCCAGTGTGTCGATTTCCTCAAACAGCGCCTGCGGCGACAGCACCACACCGTTGCCGATGTAAACCGCAACCTTGTCGCGCAAAATACCCGACGGAATCAGGTGCAGCACCGTTTTTTTGCCACCGATAACCAGCGTATGTCCGGCGTTGTGGCCACCTTGAAAGCGCACCACGCCGTCGGCGCGATCGGTGAGCCAGTCAACGATCTTGCCTTTGCCCTCGTCGCCCCACTGCGCGCCCACGACTACGACGTTTTTTGCCATGCCTGATGCCTTGTAACCGGTAAAAATTACTCAATTAAAACAAATACTTACGATTTGTCTGCCGTGTGCCCGCAGCGTGCCCTATTCAAGTCCTTTTACCACCGCCCAAACGCCGGCCTTACGGGTAAGCCGCCTGTCACAACCGAGTTCCTCACGCATGCCCGCATGGCCCGGCAAATCGACAATAACAATCTCGCCGCGCGCGCGCAACGCCGCAACTCGCTTTTGCAATGCAGCGTCGTTCGGTTTGTAGGGCGCAAGGATGCCTGGCGCGCCCCCCCCGTTGGGGCGTGCCGTCGCCAACTCGCGCAAATCCATGCTGAACCCGGTGGCAGCGCGGGCACGGCCAAACGCTTTGCCCACTTCATCGTAACGGCCGCCGCGCGCCAGCGCGTTGCTCCAGCCCTGCGCATACGCCGCGAACACGACACCACTGTGATAATGGTAGCCGCGCAATTCTGCAAGATCGAATCGGATTTTCGCCACGTCGCCCAGTGTGTTCGACAACTGCTTTAGATCACGCAGCGCCAGTCGAATTTCCGGGTACGCGGGCAAGCGCCGCGAGGCAGCGGCCAGCACATCACGGCCACCGTACAAGTCTGGCAGCGCGGTCAAAGCCTCGCGCGTGGCGCGATCCAGTTTGCCCGTCAGTGCGCGCAACGCGGGTAAATCTTTCAACTGCATCGCGTGAAACAATTCCGATTCACGCTCGGCGCCGATTTTCGCTCGCCGCACCAGCGCGCGGAATATCGCCACGTGCCCCAGATCGAGATGCGCCTCGGCAATGCCGGCGGCGGCCATGGCCTGCATCATCAAGCGCTCGACTTCGATATCGCTTTCGACACCCTTGTGGCCGTAGATTTCTGCACCGATCTGCAACGGCTCACGCGTGCGATTCAAATCCGACGGCAGCGTGTGGAGCACGCTGCCCGCATAACACAAGCGCGTGACGCCCTTGCGATTGAGCAAATGCGCATCGATGCGCGCCACCTGCGGCGTGATGTCAGCCCGCACACCGAGCATGCGGCCTGACAGCTGATCGACCAATTTAAACGTGCGCAAATCCAGATCATGCCCGGTGCCGGTCAACAATGAATCGACGTATTCCAGCAGCGGCGGCATCACCAGTTGGTAGCCATGCACCGCGAACAAATCCAGTATCGTGCGGCGTAGCCGCTCGATGCGCGCGGCTTCGGCAGGCAGGATGTCTTCGACGTATTCGGGCAATAGCCAGGTGCGCATGGGCAAAATTTGAGAACAGTAGGCGTTGAGGCGCGTTGGGTTTTAGTTCTTGGTGAAAAACAGCAGCAGAAGGCCGGCGATCATCGAAGTCAGACCGAAAAACCGTATCTGCCCATCGCTCATTTCCGTGAGGCGTTTGAATGCGTCGCGCCACATGCCGGGCGCAATAAACGGCAGAATGCCTTCGATCACCAGCATCAGGGCAATCGCGGTGAGCAGCAATTGTTGGGTCATCAAAAATCCACAGCGCCGGAGCGCTTTGCGCAAGCGGCCTTATTTGCCCACGTTGCCCGCGCGCCCGCCGGATTTGAAGTATTTGAAGAAATCGGAGTTGGGGTCCAGCACCAGCACGTCGTTCTTCCCCCTGAAACCGTTCTTGTAAACCTCGATACTGCGGTAGAAAGAATAAAACTCCGGATGCTGCTCATAGGACTTGGCGTAAATCGCCGCGGCCTTGCCGTCACCTTCGCCCTTGACTTTTTGCGCTTCGCGATACGCTTCAGAAATGATGAATGCGCGCGTCTTGTCAGCTTCGGCGCGGATTTTTTCGGATTCCGCAGAACCCGTGGAACGCAGTTCGTTCGCCACCCGCGTGCGCTCAGCAACCATACGCTGGTAGACGGATTCCGTCACGCCTTCGGGTAAATCCACACGCTTCAAGCGCACGTCGAGCACTTCAACACCGATCTTGCCGGCATCCTCGCTGGCCTTCTTGCGCATCAGGTCCATGATCTTGTCGCGTTCCCCTGACACCACATCGTGCACCGTGCGCTTGCCAAACTCGGCGCGCAGACCGTCGTTGATGGTCTGCAACAAGCGGGTTTGCGCCTGCGCTTCACCGTTACCGCCAGTGCCACCGACGATACTGACGTAGTACTGCCGCACGTCGGTGATACGCCATTTGATGAACAGATCCACCGCCACGTTTTTCTTTTCCGACGTCAGGAACAGTTGCGGCTCCGGCGTATCAATCGTCAGGATGCGCACTTCGAAAAAACGCACGTTGTCGAGCACGGGAATCTTGAAATAGAGCCCTGGCTCCTTCTTGACACTGATGACCTCACCCAGCCGGAAGACGATGGCGTTCTGGCGCTGATCGACGATGAACATCGAGGTGAACACCATAATCGCCAGGCCGATCAGGCCATACAGCAATAAGACACCTTTGTTGCTCATGGCCGTTGCTCCCGTTCACGCGAGCGGAACGCCTCGCGGCTGCGTCCGGCTGTATCAGCGGGCTGCTGCGGTGCCGGGGCGCTGGCTTGTCCGGACTGGGGTTGACCCGGCGGTGCTGCCACAGCGCCCACTTGCATGAGTTTGTCGAGCGGCAAATACAGCAGATTGTTGCCGCCTTTTTCCACTACGACCTTGGTGGTGTTGTTCATGATTTGTTCCATCGCATCCAGATACAAGCGCTCGCGCGTTACCTGCGGCGCTTTCTTGTACTCGACGGCGACCTGACTGAACCGTTCGGCATCACCCACGGCCTCCTGAACCACGCGTTCGCGATGACCCTCGGCCTCCTGCTGCAAGCGCGCGGCCAAACCCTTGGCCTTTGGCAGCACGTCGTTGGCGTAGGCCTGACCTTCATTTTTCTGCCGCTCGCGATCCTGACCGGCCTTCACTGCATCTTCAAAAGCCGCCTGAACCTTTTCCGGCGGCTGTGCATTTTGCATGTTGACCTTCTGAATATGAATGCCCGTCTTGTAGCGATCGAGAATGATTTGCATCAACTTGTGCACTCTATCCTGCACGTCGGCGCGGCCCTGCTGCACCACGTAATCCATGGTGCTCTTACCCACCACTTCACGGATCGCCGTTTCAGCCGCCTGTAGCACGGTATCGTCGGGCGAACGGTTTTCCATCAGGTAATCGCGCGGGCTTTTCACCACCCACTGCACGGCAAACTGCACGTCGACGATGTTTTCGTCGTCGGTCAGCATCAACGATTCCTTCAGCACCTTGCTCTTGACATTGTTACGATAGCCGACCTCGACACTGCGCACCTGTGAAGAATTCACCACCTGCCGCGATTCAACAGGGTACGGCATATGCCAGCGCAAGCCCGGCCCGGTGATTTCGGAGAAGCGGCCCAAACGCAGCACCACGCCGTTCTGGCCTTCGTTTACGATGTAAAAGCCGCTGGCGAGCCAGATGCCAAGGACCAACGCGGCAAGAATAATTGCACCGCCGCCAATTTGCCTTGGCGTTATGGGCGTGCCGGAATCTCCGCCACCGCCCCGGTTGCCGCCACCGCGATTGCCGAACAGGTCGCCCAATTTCTTTTGGAAATTGCGCCATACCTCATCCAGATCAGGCGGGCCCTGATTGCCACCGCCTGGCTTTTTTCCCCATTGCGGGTCATTGAGCGACATCAGCCCAATCAAAGCATTAAGCAAGTGCGCCAACGTATGGCGCGCGGACTGACCGAAAGAATGCACTAGACCTGCCATAGTGAATTAATAGTCCAAATTAGATGGATGCGACAAACGCGATTTTCAAGACAGCGGTGAACTGGCGAGCAACAAATGACACTGGAAGCAATTGGGAACCCCGGAGCAAACTCCAACAAAACAACCATCAGGCAACAACCACGCGCTCGCCTTGTGCACCAGAATACTCACCAGACTGATACGCGGCTTCGGCGGTTTGCCCCAGAGCATTCCTCAATAAATCAAGGCCTTGCCCTTTTTCTGCGCTGATCCTAACACGCGCAATCTTACCATATTCGTCCATTTCAACCCGTGGCGGCAGCGCGGTCAAATCAATCTTGTTGTAAACCAGCATCTGCGGAATCGTATCAGCGCCGATTTCCTTCAAAACCAGATTGACGGCCTCAATTTGCGCGTCGCGGTCGCTGCTGGAGGCATCCACCACGTGCAGCAGCAAATCGGCATGCACGGTTTCTTCCAGCGTGGCACGAAACGCTGCCACCAGCATATGCGGCAGACGGCGAATGAAACCCACCGTATCGGACATTACGACACCCGCACCGCTGCCGGCGTAACCTGTGTGCACCTTGCGCGTGGTGGTATCCAGCGTGGCAAAGAGCTGGTTGGCCGCATACACGCCGCCGCGCGTCAGACTGTTAAAAAGCGTGGATTTACCCGCATTGGTGTAACCCACGAGGGACACCGACAGCACATGCGCGCGATTGCGCGAGCGGCGCTGCACTGCGCGCTGCGCTTCCACCTTGGCGAGCTTTTCTTTCAGCACCCTGACGCGCTTGGCGAGCAGCCGGCGGTCGGTTTCCAGTTGCGTCTCGCCGGGGCCACGCATACCGATACCGCCTTTTTGCCGCTCGAGGTGGGTCCAGCCGCGCACCAGACGCGTCGCCAAGTGGTCGAGCTGCGCGAGTTCCACCTGCAACTTGCCCTCAAAGCTGCGCGCTCGCTGAGCAAAAATATCGAGAATCAGGCTGGTACGGTCAATTACCCGGCACTGCAGGCGCTTTTCCAGATTGCGCTCCTGCACTGGGGATAATTCATGATTAAAAACAACAAGTTGCGATTGCGTGGCCGCAACGGCTTCGGCGATCTGGTCAACCTTGCCCTTGCCTGCATACAGCGCCGGATCGGGCCGGTCACGCTTGCCGCGCACGATCTCGCGCGTCCTGGCACCAGCGCTCGATACCAACAACTGAATCTCGGCGAGGCTTTCCGCGAAATCATCGTCGCCGAAATCCAGCGCAACAAGGACCGCCTGATTGGCGGTGTCAGCATTGCTGCCCGGACGATCAAACATCCGCAGCCATACCAGTATTAAATGTGAACGGCCGCGTGCGCAGCCGTGGCAACAACTTCAACAGGTCAGCCGCCGGCGTCTTCAGTGGGAATGGTTACCGCGCGCGCGGGCACC
>SYEN01000043.1 GCA_005800795.1 Burkholderiales bacterium
AAAAGCACTTGCGACCCCTCAAATAGTTGGCCGCACAACTAAATATCGTGTGTGGACCACCTGTTTTCGCTCTGGTAACCATCGGTATCCCCTAGGATACTTTGGTTACGAAACGCCCTAATTACCAATTACTTTACTATTGAAATAGAAATGGAATAAACGAACTTGCAGGAACCCCGTGCGTAGCTTTCGTGTCTTGCATTCAACCATTTGCCTCTATTAATGTTCGCAAGACTAAAAGGGAATTTAGTCTGGCATCCAGTGATGGGGGGCACAGTGCCAGGTTGTTTTTACGTTCGTGGAAAATTAAAACTCATTTAAAATCAATCAGTTATAGAGAAAAATCTTTACCCAAAGCCTATCTGATCCCTTGCGCTTGCTGCGCGCTACTCTCCAAGCAGGCGTGAACCTTTTGTCCCTGCAGCCTCGAGCAAATTAAACGTAAATGCACGGAATGCCTTGGCATGCCGGCGTGCTTTTCGCTACCCTGCGAGCCCAAGACTGGCTCTAAAATGGCCGCCATGAAAAAACCGACCTGCCTCTGGATGGTGTTTGCGCTCTTCGCGATTAACGGCGCTTTTGCCGCCCCCGGCGATGACGATTTCATGGCCATGCGCGAAGCGTTTCGCGTCAACGACGCGCGCAGGCTCGATGCCCTCGCGCCGCGTCTCAAGGGACATGTGCTGGAGCCGTACGCGGCTTACTGGCAGTTGCGCTCACGGCTTGATGACGCCGATCCGCAAACGGTGCGCGCGTTTCTCGCCGAATACAAAGACAGCTTCGTCGCCGAGCGCATGCGCGCCGATTGGCTGAAACGTCTCGGCAAGAATCAGCAGTGGGAGTTGTTTGACGCCGAGCGCCCACAATTGGGCGAGGACGATGTTGAAATCACCTGCTACGCGCTGCAATCGCGCGCGCGCACCGATGCCAACGCTGTGCGCGAAGCGCGCTCGCTGTGGTTTACCGAGAAAGACACGCCCGCGAGTTGCGCGCCGCTGTTCACGCAACTGGCGGCGTCCAATCAACTGAGCGTGCAGGATATCTGGGCGCGCGTACGGCTGGCGCTGGGCGCGGGGCAGGTGGGCGTCGCTTCTCGTTCAGCGGCGTTTTTGCCACCGGGGCAGGGGCCGAACCCTACGGTACTGTCGGCGGTGTCGCAGAACCCGGCGGGGCATTTGACGCGGCCATTCGATGCCGCCAGCCGCGCCGCGCGCGAGACCGCCATGTTCGCGGCCTATCGCCTCGCGCGCACGTCGCCGCAGCAGGCGGCCATGCACTGGTCGGGCATGGAGTCGCGCTTTACCGAGGACGAGCGCGGCTTTGTGTGGGGACACATCGGCCTGCAGGGCGCGCTGCGCCATGATCCGCAGACGTTGCAGTGGTACGCCCGCGCGGGCGCGGCCGACATGTCGGATTACCAACTCGAATGGAAGGCGCGCGCGGCCCTGCGTGCGGGCGACTGGAAAACCCTGATCTCTGCGGTGGATGCGATGGTGGTCGAAGGCAAGGATTCGCCTTGGCGCTATTGGAAGGCGCGCGCACTGAAAACCCTGGGGCGCGACGCAGAAGCGCTGGCGCTGTTAAAGCCACTGTCGCAGGAATACATTTTTTACGGCCAGCTCGCGCTGGAAGAACTCGGCGGCAAAATCAGCGCGCCGCCATCCACCTATACGCCCACGGCAGCGGAAGTTCAGTTGGCAGGTCAAACCCCCGGGTTACGCCGCGCGCTGGCGCTTTATGCGCTGGGCCTGCGCGCGGAAGGCAATCGCGAATGGATGTGGACGTTGCGCAGCATGGACGACAAAAAGCTGATTGCCGCTGCTGAAGTCGCCAAGCGCCACGACATGCCCGACCGCGTCATCAACACCGCCGATAAAACCGCCAGCGTGCACGATTTCCGGCTGCGCTATCACGCGCCGTACCGCGATGTGCTGAAAGGCCATGCCGAACGTCATGGCCTGGATCAAGCGTGGGTGCTGGGTTTGATCCGGCAGGAAAGCCGCTTTATGACCGAGGTGCGCTCCAGCGCGGGGGCAATGGGCCTGATGCAATTGATGCCCGGCACTGCGCAGTGGGTGGCCGGCAAAATGGGCTTGAAAAACTGGCGCTGGGGCAATGTGACCGATGTCGATACCAACATCAGTCTGGGAACGTATTACCTGCGCCACGTCTACGACTATCTTGATAGCAACGCCGCGCTCGCCACAGCGGCCTACAACGCCGGCCCGGGACGCGCGCGCGCGTGGCGGCCCGACCGCACCATGGAAGCCGCCGCGTGGGCCGAAACCATTCCGTTCAACGAAACACGTCATTACGTCAAGCTGGTGATGGCCAACGCCAGTTACTACGCCAGTCTGTTTACCCAGCAGTCGCAGTCGCTCAAGGCGCGCATCGGAGAGGTGGGGCCGGCAGGGCCGGCGCAAAAGGCGTTGGGAGATACGCCGTAACCCTGTGCCCGGAAGTTGCCCGGTGAGCCTGCGGGTGAACCACGCCCCGTGATCGGTTAAACTTCGCGTCCGTAAGGTGTTTTAGGGGTTCCCGAATCATGAGCTTGTCAGCCACTTCCATTATTTGTGTTTTGGGCGGTTCCGGTTTTGTCGGCCGCCAGGTGTGCGCAGCGCTGGCCGCACGCGGGCTGCGGCTGCGCGTGCCGACACGTGATCGCGATCGCGCGAAGCATCTCACCATGCTGCCGACAGCAGAGCTGTTGGCTGCGGATGTGCATGATCTCGCCACGCTGCACAGACTGTTGCAAGGCTGTGATGCGGTAATCAACCTGGTGGGTGTGTTGCACGGCGGGCGCGGCAATACGAGTTTTGCCGCCGGGCACACGGAACTTGCGCGCACGCTGGTGGCGGCGTGCCGCGAAACCGGCGTGCGTCGTTTGCTGCACATGAGTTCCCTGAACGCGGCCACAGATGCCCCCAGCGCGTATTTGCGCAGCAAGGGCGAGGCCGAGGGGGTGGTGCGTGAGTCGGGCCTTGATGTCACGATTTTCCGTCCGTCGATCGTGTTCGGTCGCGAGGACAAGTTTCTGAATCTGTTCGCGCAGATGCTGAAACAGTTTCCGCTGCTGATCGTGCCCTCGGCCGCCGCGCGATTTCAGCCGGTGTATGTGGGCGACGTGGCGCGCGTGTTTGCCGACGCACTGCCGTGCCAGGACAGCATTGGCCAAAGCTACGACCTGTGTGGTCCCAGGGCCTACACCATGCTGGAGCTCGCGCAGTTTGTGGCGCGCACCACCGGCTATCAACGCCCGATTTTCGGTGCAGATGAATTGCTCACCAACATCATGGCGTTCGCGATGGAGTGCCTGCCGGGCAAGGTAATGAGTCTGGATAATGTGCGTTCGATGTCAGTCGATAGCGTGTGCAACAACGGTTGCACCCTGCCGTTCGGCATCGCGGCCGCCGGTGTTGAGGCGACGGTAACGGCGTGGCTTGGCAACCAGAGTCCGCGTGGCCGCTACGCGCTCTTCCGCGATCGCACCCGCCGCACGTCGTAGCGCGTGACGGCCGTGGTGTGGTCATCGTAAGTATCTGATTTAAATGAATATTTTTTCCGTCGGCGGCGCAGTGCGGGATGAACTGCTGGGCTTGCCGGTGGCGGATCGTGACTACGTGGTGGTCGGCGCCACGCCCGATGAACTGATCGCGCTAGGCTATAAGCCCGTCGGCAAAGATTTCCCGGTTTTTTTGCATCCGCGCACGCACGAGGAATATGCGCTGGCGCGCACCGAACGCAAAACCGCGCGCGGCTATCACGGCTTTGCGTTTCACGCCGCACCCGATGTCACACTGGAAGAAGACCTCGTACGACGTGATTTGACCATCAACGCCATGGCACGCGATGCCGCGGGTGCGTTGATCGATCCCTACGGCGGCGAACGTGATTTGAAGGCGCGCGTGCTGCGCCATGTCAGCCCGGCATTCGCCGAAGACCCGGTGCGCATTCTGCGTCTGGCGCGATTCGCCGCGCGCTTTGCGCCGCTGGGCTTTACCGTCGCGGATGAAACGCTGGACCTCATGCGCGGCATGGTGCGGGCGGGCGAGGCCGATGCGCTGGTGGCCGAGCGTGTGTGGCAGGAACTGGCCAAGGGATTGATGGAACAAAAACCGTCGCGCCTGTTTGAAACCCTGCGCGCATGTGGAGCGCTGGCGCGCGTGCTGCCCGAACTGGATGTGCTGTGGGGCGTGCCGCAACGCGCCGAGCACCACCCGGAAATCGACACCGGCGTGCACGTGATGATGGTCGTTGATTACGCAGCCAGTCAAAACCATCCGCTCGACGTGCGCTTTGCTGCGCTGACACACGATCTGGGCAAAGGCGCCACGCCGCCCGCGGAATGGCCGCGCCATCATGGCCACGAGGAACGCAGCGTCGGACTGGTAAGAACCCTGTGCGAGCGCCTGCGCGTGCCCGCCGAGTGCCGCGATCTGGCGCTGGTGATGGCGCGCGAGCACGGCAATATCCATCGCGCGGCCGAGCTGCGCGCGAACACCATCGTGATGCTGCTGCAAGGCGCCGATGCATTTCGCAAGCCGGAGCGGTTTGCGCGGCTGCTGCTGGCGTGTGAAAGCGACAAGCGCGGGCGGCTGGGCAAGGAGAACGCGCCTTATCCGCCGGCGGCGCGGATGGCGGCAGCGTTACAGGCCGCAGCGGCGGTGGATGCGGGGGCGATTGCAAAACAGATTGCAGAGCCCGAGCGAATCAAAGAGAAGGTTTATCAGGCGCGCGTGTCGGCGGTGCGCGCGGCGCTGAACGACCATGAAGACTGACGCAAGCCCGAAACTGTCATTCCCGCGCAGGCGGGAACCCATAAGCCTGTTCCATATGGCACAAAACCCACCCATCCTACCTTCCCTGAGGGAAGGGGATACCCGCCTGCGCGGGAATGACTAGGTTAGTGCAGTGGTTCAAGCAAAGTTAAATAAGCCGGAACACAACTTAAGGAACCCCCATGATCGACCTCTACACCTGGACCACGCCCAATGGCCGCAAAGTCTCCATCATGCTCGAGGAGTGCGGCCTGCCGTATAAAACGCACGCCATCAACATCGGCAAGGACGAGCAATTCACGCCGCAATTCATTGCACTGAATCCCAACAGCAAAATCCCCGCGATCACCGACAGTGACGGGCCGGATGGTCAGCCACTCAATATTTTTGAGTCCGGCGCGATCCTGATTTACCTCGCCGAAAAAACCGGCCAATTCCTCGCAACCAAAGGCAAGGCCAGAAGCGACGCGCTGCAATGGCTGATGTTTCAGATGGGCGGCGTCGGGCCGATTTTTGGGCAGGTGCATCACTTCCTGCGCGCGGCCAAGGAGCCGGTGCCTTACGCCATCGAGCGCTACGGCAAGGAAAAAGACCGTCTGTATCAGGTATTGGACAAGCACCTCAAAGACCATCACTATTTGGCTGGCGACTACTCGATAGCCGACATGGCGACCTACCCGTGGGTGGCGCGGCACGAGTGGCACAAAATGGATTTGGCGACAGTGCCGCACGTCAAACGCTGGTATGACGCGATTTCAGCGAGGCCTGCGGTACAGCGCGGCATGGCTGTACCGGGGTAATGCGCAGATAAAGGCGTGACGGATCAATGCAATTCAACGAAGGCTTGAGGATGAAACAGCCAACTCTCCCGCTGCGGCGTCCGGATATGCCGTGCAGTAGTCTCGTCGCGCGCCGCCGCTTGATGCTGGCCGGGATGGCTGCGCTGACCTCATGGGCCGCACCTTTCGCCGCCGCGCAGCAATGCCGCGCCACGCCGCGCGATCAACTCGGCCCCTTCTACACGCGCGGTGCGCCGGAGCAGGCCGACTTGTGCGCGAGCGGCTCGGGCGGCAAGGAGCGCATGCAGGTTGGCGGACGCGTGCTCGGCGCCGATTGCAAACCACTGGCCGGCGCGCTGGTAGAAGTGTGGCACGCGGATGCCAACGGCGATTACAGCCAGTTCACACGCGGCAAAAAAGATGATCCCGCGTGCCTGCTGCGTGCCAGTATCAAGACCGACGCCGAAGGCCGCTACACGTTTGCCAGCATCATCCCCGCCGAGTATCCGGGGCGGCCACGCCATATCCACTATCGCGTGAGCCACGCCGCGCACGCGACGCTTGTGACGCAGCTTTACTTCACCGGGGATCGAGGTGCCGTGGAGGGGCTGACCGCAGTCTTGCAACGCGATGTACAGGGTGTCGCGCGTGCAAGTTTTGATATCACGCTGAATCGCGCTTGACGCGGCGGAACGTCAGGTTGGGCATGACGCCGCATGCCCACCCCACGCAACGGGTGTCAATCCGCACTCAGCTTCAAATCCCGCACAATCTTCCCCCACGCTTCGATCTCCGAGCGAAAGTAAGCGCCGAACTCCTCTGGCGTATTGCCGATCAGCACAAAGCCCAGGTCGTTTAAGCGTTTGCTGATGCTGGCGTTGCCCAGTGTGGCCACTGAGGCTTTGTGCGCACGATCGATAATCTCGCGTGGCGTTTTGGCGGGCACCACGATGCCATACCAATTGCCCGATTCAAATTTCGCCATGTTGGTAAAGCCGCTTTCGGCGACGGTCGGCAGTTCGGGCATCAGCGACAGGCATTTGCTGCTGGTCACCGCCAGCGGCCGCAGGCGGCCTTGCTTGACTTGTGGAATCGCGCCTGCTGCCGGTGAAAAATACACCGAGGTTTCGCCGGCGATCACGGCGGTGAGTGCTTCGCCGCCCGCGCGGTAGGGCACATGCAGCATGTCGACACCGGCCTGACGCTTGAACATTTCCGCTGCGAGAAACGTAAACGTGCCCACGCCCGCCGACGAATGATTGATCGCACCAGGCCGTGCCTTGGCCAGAGCCACCAGTTCCTTGATGGATTTCACAGGCAACGACGGATGGGTAACCAGTATCGCCGGGCCAGTGGCCAGCAACGACACCGGCGTGAAATCGCGCACCGGGTCGTAAGCGAGCTTGCGATACATCGACACGTTGACTGCGTGCGCCATGTTGACCATGAACAGCGTGTAGCCGTCGGCGGGTGCGCGCGCGGCGATTTCCGTGCCGATGTTGCCCGCTGCGCCCGCGCGATTTTCGAGGATGACTTGCTGGCCGAACACGTCCGCCAGACCGCCGGCGTAGATGCGGCCGATGGTGTCCGAGCCGCTGCCCGCCGAAAACGGCACCAACAGCCGCACGACTTTCTGCGGGTAATTTTGGGCGGCGGCGGCGCAGGCGGCGGTAAGCAGCACCGTACTTGTCAACAGGCTGGATGGTTTATAAAGCATAGCGCGCCCTGACATAAGCATTTGTTTTTATTGATATTTTTTAACGAAAGAAATAACGTCCGCCCTGCCAAATCAGCAACGCAGCCACGACAAACAGGATTTTACGCAGCAATTTTTGATAGGTCTCAATGCTGAAATAACGTTGCAGGCGCTGGCCCACCGCCATGCCCGCCAGCGCGACCAGCATGAGCGGAACATTCGCCGCTGCTGCGTTGAGGCTCAGTTCGCCCGCGCTGGCGAGGGTGCCCGCCTGCACAATTTTGCCGCCCAGAAAACTCAGATTCATGATCTGCGTCATGATGGTGGTTTCTGCGCCGAGCAACATGAAGTAAATCAGCAAGGGCGGCAGCGCGTTGTTGACCGAGCCAGAGAAAAACCCGCCGGCCAAACCAAACGTGGCCTGTGCCGTGCGCGGACGGCGCATCAGTGCGTTCCAGTCGAGCAGCGCGATCTGATTTTGGTGGAGGTAAATCAAGATGATCGCCGCCAGCAGTAACCGCAACGGCTCCTGTGGTGCGACGATCAGCACACAGGCGCCGATGAACGAGCCGATCAGCACATACACCGCCACCGGCCAATGCACGCCCAGGCTCGCGCGCCAGTTGCCACCCTGCACCACGCTGATAATGTTGACCATCATGTTGGGCAACAAGTTGAGCAGCACCGCCGTTTTTATGTCGGTCATCAATGCCAGCAGCGGCGTGGAAATCGCCGGAAAGCCAAACCCCATCGCGCCTTGCGTCATGCCCGCGACGAATATCGTCAAGGTTATGGCGGCCCACAGCACGGTTGAAAATTCGAGACCCATCACAAGGTGTGCGACTTGTCGCCGCGCGTGAAGCCCACCAGCGGCAAATCAAAATGTTTGCCGAACGCAATGACTTTAAACAGTTCGCCCATTTCGGCTGGCGACAGCAGCTTTTGCGCCTGCGCGGCGAGCGGCGCGTAGGCGCGGACATCGCTGGCGGGCGTTTGCGCGAGCAGAAGCGTGATGCCGCAGTTGATCAGAAAATTCGCCTGCGAGGTGTAGCCCGCCAGTGTTGCGCCGCCGTCGAGGGCGGCGGCAGCCACGGCGCTGAAATCCACATGCGTGGTGATGTCCTGCAAACCCACGAAAGCAAAGGGATCATCGTGCGCATGATGGCGATAGTGGCACATCAGCGTGCCGCGGGTGCGCTGCGGATGATAAAACTCGCGCGCGGGGAAGCCGTAGTCGATGAATAGCAGGACGCCACGGGTCAGCAGGCGACTGAGGCTTGTGACGAGGGCGCGTGCAGTCAAGTTGATTTCGGTCTGGTAATCATCCGCAGAAAGATGCAGGCTTTCAACGGCACGACGAACTTCTTCCGATGTACCGGCTTCATCCCGGTAAAAAGTGTTAGCGGCGGCGCCGTGCCTTACAAAAAACTCGCGCGTGTCGCCGCTGCGGGTTGTGACCATCCGCGCCGGCGTTGCATCCAGCACTTCGTTTGCCAGCACCATACCTTCCAGTTGCGCCGGCAATGTGTCCATCCATTGCACGCGTGCGATCATCTCTGGCGCGTGCTGCAAGAGGCGTTTACGTTGCCGTTCACGCAAATCCGCGCTCAGTTCCAGAATGAAATACGCTTCCGGCACACAACCCAGCGCGTGCATTTCCAGCAGTAAATCCGCCGCCAGCGCACCACTGCCTGCGCCGATTTCCAGCACATTGCACAATCCCTCAC
This sequence comes from Burkholderiales bacterium, assembly GCA_005800795.1. Lineage (GTDB taxonomy): Bacteria > Pseudomonadota > Gammaproteobacteria > Burkholderiales > SG8-41 > UBA5216. Next base: position 8,981 of record SYEN01000043.1, read on the forward strand.
CGTGCAACTGCGCCCATTGGCGGGCGATACACCGTGCGAACAGCGGCGACAGTTCCGGCGCGGTGACAAAATCGCCCCCTTCACCGAGTTTGCGGCTGCCCGCGCTGTAGTAGCCAAGGCCTGGCGCGTAGAGCGCGAGTTCCATGTACTGGGCGAAGCTGATCCAGCCGCCCGCCTCGTCGATTTCGCGTGCGATAAGCGCCGATAGCTCATCGCTTAATGCCTGCGCTTCGGGCGATGGCGCGGGTAAATGCGCAAGATGCGGGGGAATAATCACGCGGGGATGATCCCCGAATACGCTAAAATAAACAATACGTTATGAAACTTTCTCTCGATCAAAAAGCGGTGTTGGTCACAGCCGGTGCGCGGCGCGTGGGTGCGGCGATTTGCCGGCGGCTGCACGCGGCGGGCGCGAATGTGATGGTGAATTATTTGCGTTCGGGCAAGGCGGCGCGCGAGCTGGTGGCCGAGCTGAACACGCGGCGAGCGGGCTCGGCGGCCATGGTCAAAGCCGATTTGCTGCACGTCGATGCACCAGAGCGATTGGTCAAAGCCATGCTACAAACCTTTGGCCGGCTGGACGCGCTGGTCAACAACGCGTCAAGTTTTTACCCGACGCCAGTGGGCAAGCTGAACGAAACCGCATGGCAGGATTTGATCGGCACCAACCTCAAGGCGCCGTTGTTCATTGCACAGGCGGCAGCAGCCGAGTTGAAAAAGCGCCGGGGTTGCATCGTCAACATCGTTGACATACACGCGGATTTTCCGTTGAAGGATTACGTGATTTACAGCATCGCCAAGGGCGGGTTGGCGGCGTTGACGCGTTCGCTCGCACGCGAACTGGCACCGGCGGTGCGCGTCAACGGCGTATCGCCGGGGCCGATTTTGTGGCCCGATGCGGACATCTGGAAAAGCGCCAAAACCCGCAAGGCAATTGTGGATCGCACGCTGCTCAAGCGCACCGGCGAGCCGGATGATATTGCGCGCGCGGTGGAATTTTTAATCGTTGGCGCGCCTTATGTTACCGGGCAAATTCTTGCCGTCGATGGCGGACGCAGCATCTCATTATGAACTCACCTGTAGATACACAAATCATTCACTTCACCCCGCGCAGCAACAAAGAGCGCAAGCAAGGCTACGAGTCGAACAAGCTCGCCAAGCGCCTGCGCCGTCTGGCAGGGCAGGCCATCGCCGATTTCGACATGATTCACGACGGCGACAAAATCATGGTGTGCCTGTCGGGCGGCAAGGACAGCTACGCGCTGCTGGATATTTTGCTGCATCTGAAGGAACACGCGCCGATACACTTTGACCTGGTGGCGGTGAATCTCGATCAAAAGCAGCCGAACTTTCCCGAGCATGTGTTGCCCGATTACCTCAAGCAACTCGGCGTGCCGT
>SYEN01000479.1 GCA_005800795.1 Burkholderiales bacterium
CAGCCACACCACGGTATCGTAGCTGCGGCGAATCAGGATTTCGCACAGGTCAGGATCGGTCTGCTCCTGTGTGATGCGCGCCATGTCGTCGAAATACGCTTCTTCGGTATAGGAGCCGTAGTCGTGGGTTTTCTTTTCTTCCTCGGTTAGATCGGGAATGATCTCGGCGAGTTCGTTGACGTTGTTAAACACCACGCGCATCAAACCACCGGTGTAACGGCTGTTGCCGCCGGAGTCGTCCTGTGGTGCGGCTTCCAGCATGATGACAGTCGCGCCTTGCTCGCGCGCGGAAAGTGCTGCACTAGCGGCGGCGTTGCCCGCGCCAACAACGATCACATCGGGATTGCCAAAATCCGGGGTGCTCATAAAATATCCTTTAAAAACAATTAGTTATATTGATTGTGCAAGACTGAAACAGGCGCTTGCCGAAGCCGCGCAGCGGTGGAATTATAACTCGCGCCATGCTCGCTACGCAGGCTTCGCTCAAGGCTAGTTCGCACTGTGACCGGCCCAGGGTTTGGCGCTATCGTGTGACGGCGACGTATTCCTCGTCGTCCTGATGTTCGCGCTCGAATTTCAGGAATTCGAAATAGCCGCATTTATTGCCGTAAGGGTAAGTTCGGCAGGTGCGTGGCCGCGCTTCGTAGACCGAACAGCGGCGGTGTTCGCTGTCAAAAAATATGCAGATCGAGGTAAACGACTCGTCGGCGTGATGACGCAGGATAATTTTGCCGTCGTCAATCTTGGTGTATTTTTTCTCGGTGGCGGCGGGCGTCATGTCGAGATGCTTCGCCAGGCGTTTGACATCGAATTCGGACACTTCTATCTGGTCGTAGCTGCAACAATAGCCGGGACATTTGCTGCAATCGTAGCGGTTCTTCATGGGTTTCTCTGGCCGTGCAAGGGTTGTCAGCGGCGGATTTTCCCTGAATTTGGCTGGCCGCGCGCAAGAATTTTCGGAATCGATTCGGTCAGCCCTAAGCGCTTGCCTACGCGCAGGCGTTTTTGTGCACGGTGTGTCGTTGTATCCCGGCGGACAGTTCAAGGGGCTTCGCTGGCCGCTGGCCGTTATGGCCCGGGCATTACAGGGCAAACTGCCGGACTCGCTTGCGAAGCTCTTGTAACCTATTGTTCTTATTATTTTTGTCGTATCGAAGCGCGACATAGAGGTTGGTGATGGCACCGGCGGCTGGCGCTGCGCTGGGTTTCGCGGCGGCGAGCCGGCGCGCGAAATCCAGCGGACCTTCGGTATCACGCCGCGGGATACCGGCACGCGTGGCTTTATCGCAAAACTGCCGGTAGGCTTCGAGCGCAAAATCGCGTTGGCCCGCACGGTTGCGTAACGTGAGTAAAGCGATCAGCAGTGTGATGATGCCGGTGGCGGCGATCATGAAAATGGCGAGCGTGCGCCAACTGGTGTCGTCGAATCCGGCACGCGTCAGTAGTGCACGCTGGGTTTCAAAGTTGTAGCCGAGTACGGTCTGGTTCCAGGCGTTGGCAATGGAATCGAGCGTCAGCGACAGTTGGTGAAACAGCGGGGTGGAAGGCAGCAGGCTGCGCGGTAGCACAGCGCTTTCGGGCAGGGCCGCAGCGAGGCCACCTTCCGCGCGCGCGGGCGACACCGAGTTGGTGGGGTCTACGCGCACCCAGCCTCGGTTGGGCAGCCATACTTCCGTCCATGCGTGTGCGTCGGATTGGCGCACGATCAGGTAATCGCCCAGCGCGTTGTATTCGCCCCCCAGATAACCGGTGACCACGCGCGACGGCACGCCTGCTGAGCGCATCAGAAACGCGAAGGCTGAGGCGAAATGTTCACAAAAGCCGGCACGCGTTTTGAACAGAAAATCGTCCACGGCGTGCGCACCCAGCAGCGGCGGCTCCAGCGTGTAGACGAATTTCTGTTCGCGCAGCAGGGTGAGTACGGCACTCATGATCGCTTCATTGTTGGTGCCGTATTGTTCGCGCAGCTTCAGCCCCAGCTCACGGGTTTGCGGATTAAAGCCGCGCGGCATTGCCAGCATGCGCACGGGGTTGGGATTGCCATCGGCGCCAAAACTGTAGTCGAGATACGACTCCATGTCGTAGCGCAGGCGGCTGTTGACGGGCGTTTGCGACAGCAATTGATGATCGACGGTCAGATTCGCGCGCGGCGGGATGAGGCCCGCCATGTCCAGTGCGAACAGCCAGCGGCGGTTGTGCGGTTCGAGGGTGACGGTGTAGCGTACCGGGTTGGCGCGGCGATCCAGCTCGACCTGATTGCGCATGGCGCGCGGCGCGGCGCTCCAGGTGCGCCCGTCGTAATCCATCAATACCGGGCCGCGCCAGTAGAGGCGATTCTGTGGTGGCACCCGGTCGGCGAAGGTGGCGCGAAACGCCACATCCTCGGAATACACCAGCTTGTTCAGCGTGCCGGGACTCATGGTATCCGACATGCCGGTGACACCGGCGAATGCATCCGACGGCATGCCCCACAGCGGACCCTGCACGCGCGGAAACAACACAAAGAACACCAGCATCAGCGGCACGCACTGGGCGAGCATCACGGCGGCGGTGCGCAGTTGGCTGCGGGTATCCGCTGGCGGCTGGGTGTATTGCAGGCCCATCATGGTGGCGGTGATCAGCCACACGCAGGCCAGCAGATACAGCGCAGTGGGGATTGATTGTGAATAGAAGAAATTGGTGATGACCAGAAAGTAGCCGATGAAGGCGAGCATCATGCCGTCGCGCTGGGTGCGCGTTTCCATGAGCTTGAGCGAAATCATCAGCACCAGCAGTGCCACGCCGGCGTCGCGGCCGAACAGCGTGCGGGATTGCAGGTAAATCGCCAGCGCGCCCGCAAAAACAATGCTCACCATCAGCCAGCGCGCGGGCAGTTCCAGACGCATGCGCGCGATGTAGAGCCGCCACGCGCAAAACGTTGCGGCGAGCCCGCTGAGCCAGAGTGGTAGACGTTCGGCGTGAGGGGCGGCGATCAACGCGAGGGTGACGGCGATCCACACCGTGCTGCGCAGGCTGATGGCGGCAATGGGCATTGCAGCCGCCGCTTTCGCTGCTGCCCCGCTCATGACGGCACTTCGTAGAGTGCCAGCGCTTCGAGACAGCGTTCGCGTTGCGCGTCACCACTGGCCATCGGAACTTCCAGACGCGGCAGGCGCAGGCCATAGGCCATGCGCAGGGCGTGCGCATCGAGCACCCAGCGCGTGAGACAGGCAATTTTTTCCTCGGCGTCCATGCGCGGCGGCAGCAGCGCCCACGCCAGCCACACTTCGCTGGCAGCTTGACCGCTGAATTGCTTGGTCAGCAGGCCCTGGCCGCGTGCGGCGGCTTTCCACGCGACGTGGCGCGGCGGATCGCCCGCGTGATAGGTGCGCAGCCCGGCGAAATCGTCCTGCCCGGTGCCATACGACGCGCCGCTACCGGCTGCAGCCTCAGCTTGAGGCAAGGGCAGGCCAGCGGGGGCAGGGCGCGGATAGACGATGCAGAAGACATCGGGGTGCACATGGCTCCACGCGTGATAAAGGCCCAGCGGGAAGCGCGTGAACAGTGTCAACCGGCCGGGGCGCAGGCGGCCACGGCGTTTCGCCGGGATGGCAATGGCGATGCGCGCGGCGGCATTCGCGGGCACATCGGTGTAGTTCTCATTGCCTTGGGGACGGCGCTCGCGCGACAGGCCGATGGCGTGGCGCGTGAGTTCGCCCGGGTTGGTGAGTTGCAGACTGAACTGCGCTGATTCGCCCGCGAACACGGGCATGGTACGGTTCGCACTTACGTGCAGGCGCGCGAGGTTGCGGAAGGTGTAGAGCATGCCGTTTAGCGCCAGCCCCACCAGCAGAAAAGTCAGCACGAAGCCGAGACTCAAACCGTAGTTGATTGACCCCAGCAACATCATCACCAGCACCACGCCGAAAATGATGCCGTGGCGCGTGGGCAGAATGTACACGCGCCGCTGCGACAGCACGATGGGGCCGGCCTCCGGCGTGCGCGGCTGCTGGAGCCAATCCGTGAATTGCGATTTCAGCGCGGCGAGCATGAGAGGGCGAGCTTGCGCAACGGATATTTCGTAAGTATTTGTTTTAATTGATTATTTTTACGGTATTGCCGCAGCCGAAAGCAACCGCGTGGCTGCGTCTGTATTGCCACCATCGTGGGCCGTTTGCAGCCGGTGGCTGACCACGCCGGGCAGCACGGCTTGCACGTCTTCAGGCACTGCGTGGCTGCGCGCGTCGAGCAGCGCCCACGCGCGCGCGGCATGCACCAGCGCCAGCGCCGCGCGCGGCGATAGCCCGCCGCCGAAGCCCGCGCTGTTGCGGGTGTGGTAGACCAGCGCTTGTATGTAATCGAGCAGCGCATCAGAGGTATGCACCTGCTGCGCTTCGCGCTGCAGTGCCATCAGCTCGGCGGGTAGCATGCTGGGCTTCATTTGATGCAGCAGATCGCGGCGGTCGTCACCGCGCAGCAGCGCGCGTTCGGCGGCGGCGTCGGGGTAGC
>SYEN01000480.1 GCA_005800795.1 Burkholderiales bacterium
CGATCATCACCACGTCCGGATCCTGCCGCAGGATCGATCTCAGCGCGCGTTCGAACGTGAGCTCGATGCGCGGATTGATCTGTGTCTGGCCGATGCCCGGCAACTCGTACTCCACCGGGTCCTCCACCGTCAGCACATTGAGTTTTGCGGTATCGATTTCCTGCAGCGCGGCGTAGAGCGTGGTGGTTTTACCCGAGCCGGTTGGCCCGGTCACCAGCACAATACCGTTGGGCAGCGTCACCAGACGGCGGAACGTGGCGAGTGTGTCGTCCGCCATTCCAAGCGCCTTCATGCCGAGCCGCGTCTGTCCCTTGTCAAGCAGACGCAGCACCACCCGTTCGCCGTAGGCGCAGGGGATGGTGGATACGCGCACGTCCAACCCGCGCCCGCCCAGACGCAAACCGATACGGCCATCCTGGGGCAGACGTTTTTCAGCGATGTCCAGATCGGCGAGAATCTTCACACGCGATACCAGCGCCGCATGCAGGCCCTTGTGCGGGCGCACCACGTCACGCAGCGTGCCGTCGATGCGAAAGCGCACGGCGGAGGTGTCGGCATACGGCTCGATGTGAATATCCGAAGCGCCGTCGCGCGCGCCCTGCGTGATCAGCGCATTCAGCATGCGGATGATCGGCGCATCATGCGCGCCGTCGAGCAAATCCGCCACTTGCGGTAAACCTTGCATCAGACGTTGCAAATCGGCTTCGCCTTCCACCTCGTTAACCACGGCCGCCGCCGTGTGTGCGCCTTGCGAGAACTGCAAGGTGAGCTCGCGCTCGACGGCTTCCAGCGGTACGCGCGAGATGCCCGCAATCGTGTGATAGCGCGCGATCTCGGCGATGGCCGCGGTACCGGCTTGCGGCCCCAGCAGCAGTTGCAGGCCACTCGCCGTGCTGGTGGCGGCAATGCCATGCTGGCGGCAAAATTGCAGGGGCAGCGCCATGCGGGTGAACGCCGCGTTATTTGCCGGGCGCTGCTGGATTGCCGCGCGCCGGCGCGGGGAACAGCGTTTGCCCCGGTAGTGACGGCGAATCGGGCAGCGCGATGCCGCCACGCGAGCGCGAATCCGCGGCGCCTTGCTGTTCGCGCAGCGTGCGATAGCGGTCCTGCATCAACGTGTCGGCAGCCTCTGCCGTGCGCAGCACCACGGGGCGCAGGAACACCATCAGATTGGTCTTCTGCCGCCGCCGTGTGTCGTAACGGAACAGTTGTCCCACGCCGGGGAGACTGCCCAATCCCGGCACTTTTTCCTCGGTGGCGTTGGCGCTGTCCTGCAGCAAACCGCCCAGTGCAATGGTCTGCCCGTCTTCCACCAGTACGGTGGATTCGATCGAGCGCTTGTTGGTGGTGGGGCCGCTGGTGGATGCCACATCAGCGACGCTGGAGCTTTCCTGGAATACGGTGAGTTTGATGGTGCCGCCCTCGGATATTTGCGGCTTTACGCGCAGGGTCAACCCGACGTCACGCCGCTCGATGGTTTGAAACGGGGTCACCGACGCGGCACTGCCGGTCTGCGCGTATTGTCCGGTGAGAAACGGCACGTTTTGGCCGATGACGATGCGTGCTTCCTCGTTGTCGAGCGTCAGCAGATTGGGTGTCGAGAGAATATTGGCGCCACCGCTTTGCTCGAAAAAGCGTGCCAGCAAACCCAGCGAATACACGCCGCTGAATTTGTGTATCAGGCCCAGGTTAAACCCGGTGCCAGGCAGGGCCGGATTGGTGTTGTCGTTGAGCAGACTGTTGCCGAGCGTGAGGGCATTGTTTCCGCCGCTGCTGAAATTGGTGCCGGCCACACCCAAATTCCGTCTGCTGTTGTTGCCAAGCAGCGACTGCCATTGGACGCCGAGTTCCTCGGTGCGGTCCGCGCTGACTTCCACGATCAGCGATTCGACATACACTTGAGCGCGCCGTGCATCCAGTTTGTCGATCACCAGCCGCAATTGACGGTACACCGGCTCCGGCGCAAAAATCAACAGCGAATTGGTGGCGGGTTCGGCCTGGATGCTTATGCCACTGCTGTTGGAAGGTGCTCCTGTGATGGGGGGGGGAGATGACAGCGGCCGCGGCGGCGTGATGCCGGCAGCCGCAGTCCCACCGGATCCCGGCAATGGCGCGAGGCCCGCCGCCGGTTGCGGATCGCTGCCGCCGGAATAGGCCGAACGCAGGGTCTGTGCAAGCTTGATGGCGTCTGCATTTTTCAGATACACCACATGAATGTTGCCGCTGCCTGCTGTGGGTTGATCGAGCCGCGCCACCAGATCGCGCACGGCGGCCAGCCGCGTGCCGCCTGTGGTGCGCACGATCAGGCTGTTGGAGCGCGGCTCTGCGGCAATGCTCAGTCCGCTGGCGCCATAGGTCCCATTTGTGCCTGCGGGTGAGCCGGGTGCGGGCTGCGCACCTGGCGCACCGGATTGTTCCATAAGCCGCATTACCAGCACGGCGAGATCAGATGCCGTGGCATGTTTGAGAGCAATGATTTCGATTGCGCCGGCCTGCGGCGCATCGAGCACCGCGATCAGGCGGCTGATGCGCCGCACGTTTTCAGCGTAATCGGTCACCACCAGCGAATTGGTGCCGGGTGTCACCGTCACCACATTGTTCGGCGCCACCAGCGGCCGTACCACGTTGAGCAGATTGGCGGCGGTTTCATGTTGCAGGCGAAATACTTGCGTGATGATCTGATCGGCAGCCCCGGGGACTGTGTTGTTCGACCCGACCGGACCACCTTGCAGCTTGGCCTCGGTGTCAGGAATCACGCGCCATACGCCGCCGACTTCGGTCATGTTGTAGCCGGCCACGCGTAACTGCGCCTGTATGGCCTCCCACGCGCGCGCGCGCGACAGCGGCCGCTCAAATTGCAGCGTCACCATGCCCTTAACCCGCGGATCGACCACCACGTCGCGTCCTGTGGCTGCCGCAATCGTGCGTACTGCCGATTCAATATCGACGTTGATGAGATTGAGCGTGACATCCTGCGCGCGCACAGGGGCATACGACAGCGCGCATGTCAGTATGCACGCCAGCGCAACCAGGGGCGCAAGCCTACGGGGGGCGCGAGCCAGGCGCCGCGAGAAGAGAGGAAGTGTAGCTACCATCGGAGTTCCGTAACGGGCGTAGTGCCGCTGAATGAGGCCTTGGGCTGAGGCTGAATTTTCCCGAGCAGGCCCAATAGATTACCAAGTAACGCGTCGTCGTGCCGTGCCGCGCGTGCCGTTCCGTTAAAACTGCAGGATAAGCGGCTTTTAAGGATGCATTGCCCGCGTCCATCCAAGAGCAGGGCGCCTTGCCGTGTGGCGAGTTCGAATTGGCCGGTGCTGGCCGCATTGCCGCGTACCGTGTAGTCGCCCAGCACCACACCCTGTGCCAGCGCGGAGCGCAATTGCGTGATCATAATATCGACGTCGGGCGCGGCGCTTGGCGCGGGATTTGTCGTATTTTTGACCGCCTTGGCAGATGAAAAGCGCAGATCGCCGAGTGACACTTGCACCTCGCCCGTTAGCGCCAGCGTATTGAACGGCGCACCCAAGCCTGCCAAAGCCGCCAGTGGTATCGCGCCACGCCACGGGGATGTGCTGAGCGACCAGCCTGACTGGCCTATCTCCAGCGTCGCCGACATCGGCGCACCCGCCTGTGGCCAAGATACAATCATCTGCCACCGCCAGGGCAAGTGTGGCGAAATGGTCCATTGCACGCGTTGGGGCCAGTGCACCGCATCGGCGCCACCCGCGCCGCTGGTCAAGACCAGCAACGCGCTGCCGCGATGCCACAAGCCACGCGCGTGCGCGAGCCTAACGCGATCGTCTGATGCATTGCTGACGTAGCGCGCGACCCAAGCGGCGGGGATGGCGTAGACCAGCGCGGACAGCAACACCAGCGCCAGCAGCAGCGTTCCAAAGATTGTTAACGAATTCCTGATTTCCATTATAAATCAGATACTTATGCGAACAGTCACTGTGCCGCTGACGCGCCCGCTGACGGCGTCGCGCGCGAGGTTCATCTGTTGCAACTGCGTTTGCACTTCCGGCTTTGCCAGCCACATGGCGAGCCGCGCGCCATCGACGCCTTTCAGTGTGAGGGTCATGGCAGTGCCCGCGCTCGTGGCGTCGCGTGTGTCACTGACCGTCGCGCCCGGCCCGCCGAGGTCGCGTTCGGTTGCAAACAGTAGTGCTGCCGCGGTCGGGGTTGCCACGGCGGCTGCCGCCGGTGCCGCGCGCAGTTGCGCCGCTTGCGTGCGCATCGTGAGTACGCGGGTGTCTAGTGTTTGCAGCGTGGCAGGGGCGGCGCGCACCACGCGCCATGCTGGGCGCACCAGCAGCGCAAAGCCCAGCGCGCCGCACACGATCAGCACCATGACAACGACCAGCAGCCGTTCGCGCGAGCTTGCGTTGTTCCAGCGTTCAGACGTCATGGCGTTCGCGCTCCTTAGCCTTTGGGACTGGCGAGAGTGCCGCTGCCGGCTTCGTTGCCCGCGAAATCCAGCAGCAGCCGGCCGCCGTCGCGCGAGCAGCGCACGCCGGCGCGTTGCAGCACCTCGCGCAGGGCCGCGCCCTGGCATGCTGTCCAGCTGCGGTCCAGCGCCGCGGCATCGGCGTAGCCCGCGCGCAGCGTGCGAGCGGAAACCTCCAGCGTTGTCACCGCCTGCGCGCCGCCGCTTTGCGCGAACAACCCCAGCAGCACGCCAGCGCTGGAAGCCTCGGCGCCGCCGCGCGTGCGTTGCCACGCCGCTTCCAATTGCAAGGCAGGTTCCATCACGCGCGGCACACCGGGTAAGGCTTGCGCGGCGATGCGTTCCATTTCGGCATGGCGCGCGCTGATTTCGCGCCGTTGCTTCATCGCGTAAAGATTCAGCCCCAACAGGTTGACGGCCAGCAGTGCCAGCAGCGCACCCAAGGCAAGGCGTCCGCTGCGCTGGCGTAGCGCATCCGCTCCCCAGCGCAGAACACGCGCGGCGCCATCCGGTGGCGCAAAGTCGAACTGCAACAAATCCCAGCCGCCCCACAGGTGCTGCGCGCCGCGCCGCAGCAGCGCTGCCGCACTCAACATGGCAGGTGTCACGCCATCGCGCGCCGATGGCGCTGCGCACGTGTCATCAGCAAGCCATTGCCATTTTGTTTGTTCACCGCTGGTAGCCGGCAGCACGGCATCTAGTAGGGGCGGCGCCACGCGTACGGCTTCGCCGTTGGCAGTGCGCAATAGCCAGGCGGGCGGTTGATGGCTCTCAAAACGTCCCCACCACGCCGCGCCTTTGGGCAGCAGTGCGGCTTCGGGAATGACACGCGCCACGCGCAACCCGGCCGCATTCAGCGAGGCGAGACATTGCCGCAGCCATGCGGCGTCGCAAATCGCTACTTCGCGGATGCGGCCGTTGTCCGCCGGCGCGGCAGCATAGTGCTGCGCGCCGCCACCGCTTAAGCGGTCGCCCAGCGCGCCGGCCAGCGCCTGCCGTAATTTTGTACCCGCGAGCAAAGGCAGGTCGGCCGCCATGATGATGCAGCGGGAAAGGGGCGCGACAACGGTGACGGCGCTGTGGCCGATGCGGCTGACCGCAACGGACAACGTGCCTTCCATCGCGGCGCTGGTAGTGTCGGCGCCGCTGTAAAAGTGCCACCCGCCGTGGATCCCATCGTGTGGCGCTAAAGCGACCCACACTGAGCTGGCAGCGGCTGCGGACGTTGCAGAATTCAGCGGCATGGGTGTGTGGCTGGTTTGCGAGGTGAGGCTGGAAGATGTAACTAAGAGAACTTAACTATCGGATTTTATTGAACTATTTATCCGGTGCGGCGGCGTTGCTGGCCGGTGTTGCTGGCTTATGGGCGATGAAGTTTAGCGGATTCCATGTGCCAAATCGGCGGGTTCAAAGCAGCGTGGCGAACCCGCTGCGTACCGGAAAAATTCGTGGCGCAGAGTGATTCACGTCAGCGTACTATCTGTGCCAAGTATAGCCTGTCGTGATGGCGTGCGAGCTAAACCTACGCGACTGTATGGCAATCGCGGCGCAGTGCAGGTACCGCCGACAACAGTCGACCAATCGGGTCGCTAAAAGCGAGCGGAATTCCGCACAGGATGCGCCTCCGGGCGGCAGAATTGTTGACTGTCTATGCTGGCGCCGTTGTTGCCCGGCACCACGCCGGCGAAATTCGCTGGGCACATCAAACCTGTTGGCAGCATTGGGGAAAAAGATCGTTCAGTTGGATTTAAGTCGCTTAAAATAATCAATAAAAACAGATACTTATGATTATCGTTTCCCATTTGCCCACACTAGTGAGTACGCCCGCCTTCGAGCGATTCGTAGCCTGCAGCTTCCAGTGATCCTGCGCCGCTCCAACCCCAGGCCAGCACTACATCTTGGCTCGAATTGTTTTTGAATCCGTGCCAGTGGCCGCGTGGGGTGAACACCACGTCACCTTTGCTCGAAGGGATTTCTTGGCCGTTTTCACCGTACATCACGCCACAGCCTTCGATCACGATCCAGAATTCGTCGCAGTTGAAGTGGCGATGCTGATCGTGTTGCGCACCCGGCGGCAGCACCGTCCAGCCCACCAGCAGCTTGTCGGAGTTGCAGGTTTTTTGATTGATCAAAAACTGCACCTGCATGTTGACCCAGCCGTCTTTTTCTTTCAGGCCACCGACTTTGGGCACATCCTTGAGACTGATTTTATAGGGTTTCAGCGTGGTGTATTGATCGGGTTTCATTTTTGTCCTCCCAGTTTGCGATAGGCTTGGTGCGCAATGACGAAATCATGATGATCGAGGCCCAGCCCGCGGCAGGCGTTCATCATCTCATTGGCCGCCGCAGCGAGCGGCGCGGGTGAGCCCAGCTTGCGGCTCTGTTCCAGCACCAGCAGCATGTCTTTTTGTTGCAGCGTCACATCGGCCAGCGGCACGGCGGGCATTTTGCCTTCAAGGATGAACGGCCCGCGATAGCCGAGCACGGGTGAGGCTGCGACACTTTTCAAAATAGCGTCCACCGCGATCTCGCGCGACACGCCACCTTTTTCCGCCAGCGCCACCGCTTCGCCAAAGGCGATGACCTAGATCATCAACAGCGCGTTGACCGACAGCTTCATCTGCACCGCCATGCCATTGACACCGATGTAAGTTGATTTCGGCCCGATGGCGAGCAGCACCGGCAGCACACGCTCATACGCGGCTTTGTCGCCGCCGACCATCGTCGACGCATTGCCCTGCACCAGCGTCACCGGGCTGCCGGAGATCGGTGCATCGAGCATGGTGAGTCCCGCTTGCGCAAATGCGGTGGCGACTTCGCGGCTGGGTTCCGGCGCGATGGTGCTCATGTCAAGATAGAGGCCGCCTTTTTTCAGCCCCGAAATAATGCCATCTGTTCCCAGCGCGACCGATTTCACTGCATCGGCATCGGTGACGATGGAAAACACAATTTCCGACTGGGCGGCGACCTCGCGCGGTGTAGCGCCCCATCGCATGCCCGCGTGGATCAACGCTTCGGCTTTATCTTTTGAGCGGTTCCAGCCCGTAACCGTGTGGCCTGCCGCCATTAAACGCGGGACGATGATGGCTCCCATGGCACCGAGGCCGATGAATCCGAGTTGCATTGCACTTTTCCTGTAAACGTCAGTAGCCGAATGTTACCGTGACCGGCAGATGATCGGAACCCAGATCGGGGCCGATGACGCGCTTCAAGAGCGGTAGTGACGGATGCGCAAAACTGTGGTCGATGGCGATGCCGAGGTTTGCGTTGTCGAAGGTCACCGGCCAGGTGTGATCAAAGCGGCGCGGTAAACGCGCGTCGCGCAGGCCGCTGTCCGCCATGAATTTCCGGAAGTAGGGTGACCACGGCGTGAGGTTGAAATCGCCGACGACGATGGGCGTGGATTGTGTTTGTGAGGCAGCTTTGAACGCGATGTGATCGAATTTGAGGTTTCGCGCGGTTGCCATCAGGCCGGAAATCGGCGGCGGCGCGTGCACGGCGTAAAGCATCGCAGGTTCTGCGCGCTCCGGCATGCTCACGGCAGCTTCGATGTGAGGGAATGCACCGGAAGGTTCACGCGACACCGTGCCTTGCAGCGGAAACCGGCTTGCTACCGCAAGCCCAAACGGCGAATTCTCCAGGTGTCTGATTTGATGGGGAAAAACATCTTTGAGTTCGTCGAGCACCGGTCCAAACTGGTCAGTGGTTTCGAGCAGCACCACCACGTCGATCAACTTGGCGCGGCGGCGCAGGAACGAGCCGACGCGCCCCGGCTGTTCGTGATGCAGGCCCACGTTGAAATGAAACACGGTGATGTGCCTCGCTGCATTTGCTGCTGGCGTGTTCATCTGATGTTCTTGCAGCATCATGCGCATCACGGGATACCCATTCCACATTGCCAGAGCCAGCACCACGGCTGCCCAGCGCCACGTGCGCGTGAGCACGAGTCCCAACGTACACAGCATTGCAAACAGAAAGTAATACGGCGTGAAATGGCTGAAGAGTTCAAATAACCAGAAATGCGGCGCCACTGCCGCGCACAGCGTGGCAAGCAGCAGCATGATGGCAAGCAGGGTGAGGCGTTTGCCGATGCCGGCGCGGAAATCCTGGGTCACAAGTAACCTTGCTTTTGAATGGACGCAGTTGTCAACAGTGTTGTGGCATCACGCCAGCCGCGCACCGGCGCCGCGAATGACCTTCGTTCAACTCACGATTGCGTGCGTCGTTGTCTGGCGTATCGAGTGCGGTTTGGCTATAAAAGGATTCCGGGACTTCGCCGAGGTGCCTGTAAACTGTAGCCCGCACCCCTGGATTTCACAATAGCATCCATGGGTATTCCCGGCGCGCCTGCTGCTGCCAGGGTTTTACCGCCTTGGCTGAATCGCGGTTGGTGACGGTGGCGGCTGACCTTTTGCGCAGCCACGCTCAGGCTAGTGGCGATCTAATAATATTCAATTAAAACAAATACTTACGTATATGCCACGTCCCGGACATTCCTGCTGAAATGCTAATCCGCGCGCATCCCCGTAGCCTCGACCACTGCGCGCCACTTTTTGATCTCTGCGCGTACGTAAGTAGTGAACCGATCCGATGTCATGAAAAACGTATTCGCGCCCAGCGTGTTGAAGCGATCTTTCACTTCCTGTGCACTGAGTATTTTTTCGACTTCGCCACTCAACCGGGACACCACGGGTTTGGGCACGCCCGCCGGCATCACCATGCCGTACCAAATGGTGCTTTCGTAACCGGGCACGCCGGCCTCGGCAATGGTGGGCACATCGGGCAGGCTGGGTGAGCGTTCGGCAGAGGTCACGCCCAGCGGACGCAGCCGGCCGCTTTTCATGTAGGGTATGCCCGACACGATAGTCGCGAACATCACGGGAACTTGTCCGCCGGCGACGTCGATCAGCGCCGGGCCGCCACCTTTGTAAGGGATGTGGGTCATTTTGATCTTGGCCAAGTGGCCGAACATTTCCGCCGTGAAATGATTGGCGCTGCCGATGCCGGCGGAGGCATACGACAGACGCCCGCCTTCGGCCTTGGCTAACGCGATGACATCAAGCACCGATTTGGCCGCAACGCTGGGATGCACCACCAGCACGTTGGGCATGGATACAAAATTGGCGACGTAGGTGAAATCCTTCAGCGAATCGTACGGCAGATTGCGGTACATGCTGGGGTTGACTGCCATGGTACTGGTGGCGGCAAGCAGCATGGAGTAGCCGTCGGCTGGCGAACGCGCGATCAGACCGGCTGCAGCCGAGCCGGATGCGGCGGGGCGGTTGTCGATCACTACGGGTTGGCTCAAGGCCTCGCTCAAACGCCCGCCGACGATGCGTGCGACGATGTCCGACGCGCCGCCGGGCGCAAAGCCGAGCATGAAGCGTAGTGGTTTGACGGGATAACCCGGTGTGCCGCCCGACTGCGCAAAAGCCGTTTGTTGACTTGCCAGCAATGCGGCCGCCAGCCACAGAACACCGAGCCACGGCATTTCACCTGACGTCAGGCATTTGGGGCGCTGGTAAAATCGTTGGATAAAATCCGGTAACATGATGCCGCGTATTTTGCATGAGCTTCAACAGTCCGTCGAGCGTGGTCCATTTGCAGCTATCCGCCGCTTAATGTGTCCACGATGCGCAATAGTCCATAATCTGCCCCTAATCGTTCGCCCTGAGCCTTGCGTTTACGCGCGGGACAGGCTGGTCGAAGGAAGCGGTTATCTGCGAGGGCGTCGCCAGGCTGGGGCTGAACGGTGTAATGTGTTTTGGAAAAATCAATCAATGGGAAGCAGGGCATGGCCGATCTAAAAGCATTACGTATGGTGGTGATGGGCGCTGGCGCCGTCGGCGGCTACATCGGTGGGCAACTCGCGCGCGCCGGTTATCGCGTAGCGTTGATCGACGCCTGGGCGGAGCACGTGGATCATATCAAGGGGCATGGTCTGCGTCTCTCCGATCCACTGGGTTCGGTGGTGGCGCCTGCCGAGGCGTTGCACCTGCATGAAGTGCAGTCGTTGATCCGCGATCCGGTGGACATTGCGTTCATCTGCACCAAATCGTACGACACCGCCTGGAACGCAAAAATGATCGCGCCGTATCTTCGTGACAGTGGGTTTGTGGTGTCGGTGCAAAACAGCCTTAACGAAAACGAAATTGCCGCCATCGTGGGCGCAGATCGCACGTTGGGGTGCATAGCCAGCACCATCAGCGTCAGCTTGACCGGCCCCGGCGTGATTGAGCGTGCGCGCACACCGGGCGGCGAGTCGTATACGGTGTTTCGTGTGGGTGAGTTGCACGGGCGCGTATCGCCGCGCGCGTTGCAGGTGGCTGAAATCCTGTCGTCGGTGGACAGCTCGAAAGTGACCACCAATCTCTGGGGTGAGCGCTGGGCCAAGCTGGTGACCAACTCGATGCATCACGGCATCCTGGGCGCAACGGGTATCCACGATCATCAACTGATGCAGGACGAGCCAACCCGGCTACTCGCCATTCGCTGTGCGGGTGAAGCCATACGCGTGGCGCAGGCGCTGGGGCATGACCTTGAACCGATACTGCGTATGCCGCCTGCGTTGTGGCAGGCCGCTGCCGATGGCCAGGCGGCCGCGCTGGCGGAACTCGAAGCCGGCTGGAAAAAGTGGATGGAGCGCTCGAAAGAACCGCATTACGGTTCGGTCGGGCATGATCTCGTCAAGGGCCGCCGCACCGAGATCGACTACACCTGCGGCTACGTTGCGGCCATGGGCGAGCAGGTCGGGCTGCCGGCACCCACGCAGGCGCGGCTGACGGCCTTGGTGAAGCAGGTGGAGCGCGGTGAAATCAAGCGGGGTATGCACAATTTAAATGAGTTTTTGCGTGAGCGTGACGCAGTGCCGCGTGGCGAATTTTCTGGGAAAAATTGAATCATGGGCAAACATATCGCATTCGTGGGTGCAGGCGCGGTGGGCGGTTACGTCGGCGCGCATCTGGCACGGGCGGGAGAAGACATCACGCTCGTTGATCCGTGGACGGAGCACGTCAACACCATCAATCGCGACGGCATGCGCCTGGGCGGTTCGCAGGGCGATCATGTGGTGCGCGTAAAAGCCCTGCACATTCATGAGGCACAAAGTTTTGTGAAAAAGCCGATTGACATCGCCATTATTTGCACCAAATCGTATGACACCGAGTGGGCGGCGCTGATGATCAAGCAGTATCTCAAGCCGCAGGGGTTTATCGTCTCCATGCAAAACGGCGTCAACGAGGAACGCATCGCCAGCGTGGCAGGCTGGGGCAAAACCGTCGGTTGCATCATCAGCACCATCAGTGTGAATTGCTACAAAGCCGGGCATATCAGCCGCTATCAACAGCCGGGCGGCGATCATCACGCGGTGTTTCGCGTGGGTGAGGTGCATGGTCGTGCGACCGAACGTGCGACTGAACTGGCCAAAATTCTGAATGCGGTGGATACCGCGAAAGTCACAGACAATCTCTGGGGTGAGCGCTGGACGAAATTGACTGCCAACACCATTACCCATGGCTTGCTGGGCGCCACCGGGCAGGACAATCGTGTGGTCTACATCGAGCGTGGGCGCGAGCACCGCATTGGCGTGAGACTTGCGGCCGAGGCCATCGCGGTCGGCCGCGCGCAGGGCTACAAGCTGATTACCGTGCTGGGCATCCAGCCAGATGACTGGCTGGGGGCTGACGGTGGTGATGCTGCGGCGTTAAAGCGCGTGCAGGACGGCTTGACTGCATGGATGGCGACACTGCTGGAGCCGTCGCAATCGTCGGTGGGCCGCGACGTCGCGCGGGGCCGGCGCTCTGAAATCGATTTCACCAATGGGCTGGTTGTGGAGAAGGGCGCGGAGGTTGGCGTGCCCGCGCCCACACATGCGGCGTTGACAGCGTTGGTGCGGCGGATTGATCGCGGAACTTTGAAGCAGGATGTTCGGAATATCGAGACGATATTGGCGTAATCAATGGTTCCCAAACCCTGCGCGGACAATGTGAAATACTTTTATTGTCATTCCCGCGAAAGCGTGAGTCTTTCATGCAGTGGCATAGGGAACAATGGGAACAATTCATGTATTCCCGCCGGCGCGGGAACGACGGCAGTAGGTAAGCGCCCAAAGCCACTCCCGGATAAATCAGTAGTAAACCGCAAGGAAAACAATCATGTCAGGCTGTCTAAACGGTATCAGGGTTCTGGAGCTCGCACGTTTTCAAGCGGGCCCGCGCGCGGGAATGATCCTGGCTGACCTCGGCGCAGAGGTCATCAAGATCGAAAAATTCGGCGGCGAGGAAACGCGCAAATCCGCACCGATAGTCCGCGGGCAAAGCGTTTATTTCAGTGTGTATAACCGCGGCAAGAAAAGCATTTGCCTGGATCTGCGCAAGGCCGAGGGCAAGGCGGTGTTTTTCGATTTGCTCAAGACCACCGATTTTGTCATCGAGAATTTCCGCCCCGGCACCATCGAAGACATGGGGCTGGGTTACGACGAGCTGATCAAGGTCAAGCCCGACATTATTCTGGTGCGCTGCAGCGGCTTTGGCCAGACGGGGCCGTACAAAGACCGGCCGTCGTTTGACCCGCTGGGGCAAGCGATGAGTGGTTTGATGTCGTTGACCGGCAAGCCGCTGGGCCGCCCTGTGGGCACGGCGTTCTCTCTGGTGGATCGAACCACGGCCTTGCATGCCACCATTGGTGCGTTGGGCGCGTTGCGCCATCGCGATCAAACCGGCGAAGGGCAGATCATCGATGTTTGCCTGCTCGATTCCGCGATGACGATGGTTGAGATTCCCGCGGTTTATCATCTTGAAACCGGTGAGGAAGGAGGCGAATCGGGCCGCTTGCCTTATCAGGCCGAAGACGGTTGGGTGGTGGTGACGGGCGGCGTCACGGCAAAACTCACCGAGCGGCTGGCTGAGTTAATTGGTAAGGATACGCAGGCGCCGCAGGGGGCGGGCGGTTCACTGTTTGGCCATAATAACCCGGTGTTGACGGCATGGTGCAAGCGTCACACGGTGGCTTACATCTGCGATCAATTGCTGGCGATCGGCATACCGGTGGCGCCGGTGATGACGGTTCCGCAGGTGGTGAAAGACCCGCATTTGTGGGAGCGTGAAATGCTGGTTAAGGTGCCGGATGCCCTCGCCGGTGAGATGCACGTGCCGGGATTAAGCATCAAGCTGTCGAAGACGCCCGGCGCTGTTGGGCCGGTGCCGGTGGCCGGACAACATACCGATGCGTTGCTGTCGCAACTGCCAGGCTATGGCGATGCGAGAGTCGCCCAGTTGCGGGCAGCCGCCGTGGTTGCGTAGCGTACATTCGGCAAACGGTTGCTCTAGTGGTGATAAAAATATCAATAAAAACAAATACTTACCTTGCCGCAGCTAACGCGGTATCGGCGCTTGTGTGGCGCAACCCTGTCGTTTGAGGCCCTGCCGCGCTGTAGCCTATTCACACGGGACATGGTCTCCATCGCAGAAATCGGCTGCCTGGTTACGAGATGCGCAAGCCGTACGGCGAGCGGGTACCGGGCGCGCCGCCACCCGATTTATGTGTGGCGACCAACAACGGCATGGGCCGCATCACTTCGGGGTTTACATCGAAGACCTCGAAGGCACGGCGAACAAGTGTATGGCCAACGGGACCGTGCCGTATTCGGAACTGCCGGAAGACCCCGGTGAGAAAGCGAAGAACTACCGCTTGAAGCGCTCGGACAAGTTCAAGGGTGTTGAACAGTGCCTGTTCGACATTGCCGATGAGCCGTGGATCGGCGCGACGAAATAAACCGCACGGATTACATCAAAATCCGCCCGCCGTTGATATCCAACGCCACGCCGTTGAGATAAGCCGCACTGTCGGAGGCGAGAAACACCATCGCGTTGGCGTGATCTTCCGGATCGGGCAGGCGGCGCAACGGAATGGTTGACGCGATCTGCTCAATGTTGGCTTCGGTGCGCAGTGCGCGTACGCGAGGCGTTAGTGTGGTAATCGGTGCGATGGAATTGGAGGTAATGCCTGACGGGCCGAGTTCAATCGCCAGAAAGCGCGTGAGCTGAATCACACCGGCCTTTGACGCGGCATACGCGGGAGAGGTCGAACCAAACAGCGTGCGGCCTGAAATCGACGATACGTTGATAATGCGTCCCGCCTTCGACTTTTTAAGGTAAGGAATCGCGCGCTTGCACATCAGAAACGTGCCGCGCAGATTCAGGGTCACCGTGCGGTCCCAGTCATCCACCGGTAGTTCTTCCACACCGGTGAGCTTGCCGTAGCCGCCGGCGCTGTTGACCAGAATATCGATGCCGCCGAATTCGCTGGCCACACGCGCCAACGCATCGGTAACGGATTTATCGTCGGTGACATCGGTGCGCACGTATAGCGTGCGTGAGCCGTTGATTTCATCAGCGACTTTTTGCGCACCGGCAGCGTCGATATCCAGCAACGCGACCAGAGCGCCTTGCTGTGCGAATTCGCGTACGGTGGATGCGCCGATGCCTTGCGCTGCGCCGGTGACGACGGCGACGCGGCCTTTGAGTTCAGGATAAATGGCCATGATATAAGTATTTGTTTTATACGGATATTTTATATTGGGTCACGCCGGCAGTGCAGCCGCCATGAGCTCGGGCGCGACGCCTTGCACCTCGGCGTTGGCGAAGTTGAGTTCGATTTTTACGCCGTTCGGATCCAGCATGAACAACTGAAACAGACCCTGATCGTCAACCATGCGCAGGTGAAACTTCACACCGAGTTGTTGCAGCCGCTCCATGGTGTCGCGCAAGCCGGTCGCGCGAAACGCGATGTGATCGACGACGCCCGAGCCGTGCGTCGCCTCGCTTTGTTGGCCGAGATAGGCCTTGCGATTTTCACTGACGTTCTTGCCGCCGACGGTGAGATGCAGCACGTCGGTGTCGCCGATGTACAGCCACACCACCGGAAACTTGAAATCCGGGCTGGGGCCGACGCGCATGCCCAGCGTGTTGACATACCAGTCGCGCGTGCCTTCGAGATCGGCGGTTTGAATGAGGAAATGTTCGAAGTGATGTAGGGGCATGTAGGCCTATCGCGCAAGATTTACTTGGTGGCGTCGCCACCATCAAGAATGATCTGATCCACTTCGCCCGCACCCGGCGCGCGGCGGAATGCGGCAGCGGCCTGATATTCGGGCGACTGGTTGCATTTTACCGCCTGCTCGAAAGTATCGAACTCGATCACAACGAAGCGGTGAAACTTCTCGGTGCCTTCCATGATCTGAAAGCGCCCGCCGCGCGCCATGACACGACCGCCATACTTTGCGATGATGCCCGGCACGAGGTCTGTGTATTTCTTGTATTCGACAGGGTTGTCGATTTTGCAGCGGGATATCCAGTAAGCAGCCATGCAATTTTCTCCAGACTATTTTCCAGCGACGTTGCCCAGGCTTGGCAGCCACGTTGCGAGTTGCGGGAACGCAGCGATGACCACGATCACGGCGAGCAGGCAAATCCAGTACGGAATACAACCCTTGAATATATCGCCAAGCGAGGCCTCCTGTGGCAAGGCCGCTTTGACCGTGAACACGAGTATGCCAAACGGCGGTGTCAGCAAACCGGTTTCGATGGCGAGGATGCCGAGGATGGCGAAGGCCAATGGATCCATGCCGAGGGCTACTGCTACAGGTGCGAAAACCGGCACCGTCAGCAGAATGATCGAGATTGAATCGATCAGCATGCCCAGCACAAACCAGATCAGCACCATCACCGCCAGTACTCCCCAAATGCCAAGGCCGGAAGTCAGGAAAAATTCCTTCGCCATGCCGGTGATGCCGGTCATCGACAGTACGCGCGAATAGAGTTGCGCGCAAAACAGCAGTATCAGCAGCGGCGCGGAAGTGCGGCCGACCGAGAGAATCACGTCGAACAATTCCTTCGGCTTCATGCGCTTCCACATCGCCAGCAGCAGCGCCAGTGCCGCGCCCACGCCCGCGCCCTCGGTGGGGGTGAAAAAGCCCAGCCAGATGCCACCCAGCGTGACACCCACCAGTAGAAATACGAGGCCGGTGCTGATCAGCAGTTCGCGGAATTCGGCGTCGGAGATTTCGACTTCGCTTTGCACCTGCGCGAGTTTCGTACCTGCGCCCACCAGTTCTGGCTTCAGGGAAGCCGCGCCGATGATGTAGGCACAATAGAAAAACACCAATATGAAGCCGGGAATAATACCGGCGATAAAGATTTTGCCGATGGCCTGTTCGGTCAATACGCCCCAAACGATCATCAACACGCTGGGTGGAATCAGCATGCCCAGACACGCGCTGCCCGCAATGCAGCCCAACGCGAACTTGCGGTCGTAGCCGTAACGTTTCATTTCTGGGTAGGCGATGCGTGAGAACGCTGCCGCTGCCGCGATGGATACGCCGGTGACGAAGGCGAACACCGCGTTCGCGAGTACCGTTGCGATGCCGAGCCGGCCCGGAATTTTTTTCGTCAAACGATTGGTCAACGCGAACAGA
>SYEN01000481.1 GCA_005800795.1 Burkholderiales bacterium
GAGGCGCTGAACGGCCCGCAGGAATTCATTCCCGAACGTGCGGCAGAATTTCAACGGCGGCGTGACCGTGTACTGGAAATGTTCAAAGACATTCCCGGCCTGCAACCGAATTATCCGGAAGGCGCTTTCTATCTTTTCGTGCGCTGCGGCGATTTGTATGGCCGCAAAACACCCGCAGGCAAGGTGTTGAAGGACGAAGCCGACGTGGTACTGCACTTGATGGATCACGGCGTCGCAGTGGTGCTGGGCGCGGCGTACGGCATGTCGCCGTACTTCAGAATGTCGATTGCCACCGAGATGGAACGGCTGGAAGAAGCTTGCCGGCGCATGAAGAAAGCGGTCGCCGAATTGAAGTAACCGCGGCAACTGTAGCGATGGCGCAGCCGCTGCTCTTCAAACCGATCAAACTCGCCGGCGTCACCGCGCGCAATCGCATCGTTGTCTCGCCAATGTGCCAGTACTCGTCCAACGAGGGCGGGCCCAGCGATTGGCATCTGGTGCATCTCGGCAAGTTCGCGCTCGGCGGCGCGGCTATCGTGTTTTGCGAAGAGACAGCGGTGGAAATGCGTGCGCGCAAAACGCATGGCTGTGCTGGCATCTATGACAGTAAGCATGTGCCAATGTATCGGCGAATTACAGAATTTATCAATAAAAATAATAGCTTACCAGCAATGCAGATTGGCCATTCTGGGCGCAAGGCTGCATGCGGGCCGCCGTGGACCAACTTTAAGCCACTGAAGGCAGATGATGCCGGAAACGGCATGGCCCCATGGCAAGGCATTGCGCCCAGCGTGATCAGGCATCGTGAGGACGCTGCCGCGCCACACGAACTGTCGGTGTCGGAAATCCGCGAAGTTATCAACGCCTGGCGCGACGCCGCGCTACGCACGCTCGACGCCGGTTTTGAGATCGTCGAAATTCACGGCGCCCACGGCTACTTGATTCACCAGTTTTTGTCGCCGCTCGCCAATCAGCGCAACGACGCTTACGGCGGCGATCTCAACGGGCGCATGCGTTTTGCGCTGGAACTCACCGAAGCTGTGCGTGCAGCGTGGCCGAAAGAGAAGCCGCTGTGGTTTCGCGTCTCGGCGGTTGATGGCGACGGCGGCGCGTGGACGCTGGATGACACCGTGGCGCTCGCGTGCGAACTCAAAGTGCGCGGTGTCGACGTGATTTCCTGTTCATCCGGCGGCATCAACGGCCCGCTCAACATGGCCATCGTGCCGCGCGTTGCAGGCTATCAAGTGCCATACGCAGAACGTGTGCGCCGCGAGGCTGGCATCATGAGTTGTGCCGTCGGGCTGATTACCGAACCGGGTCACGCGGAGACTATTTTGCAAAGCGGTCAGGCAGACTTCATCGCGCTGGCGCGTGAGTTTTTATA
This sequence comes from Burkholderiales bacterium, assembly GCA_005800795.1. Classification (GTDB taxonomy): domain Bacteria; phylum Pseudomonadota; class Gammaproteobacteria; order Burkholderiales; family SG8-41; genus UBA5216. The sequence goes on from SYEN01000481.1 coordinate 1,385, forward strand.
CAACCCGAACTGGCCGGTGCAGGCGGCCAAACAATTGGGCGTCGCGGAGTATCTGGATTTACTGCCAGAGCAGTATGCTTGGTGGCTGAAGCGGCGGGAGAAAATACGCGAAATTTCGTCTTAAAATTAATCAATTAAAACAATTACTTACGACGACCCAGGAGATTCTCGGGACCGTCATTGGAAGGCAATTGTGGCAACGACTCAATCAAGGCAATCCCTCCGCATCGCCGTGGACATCGGCGGCACCTTCACCGACGGCCTTGCCGTGCTCACGCCCGGCGGACGTATCTGGGTGGCCAAAACGCTGACCACGCCGCGCGATCCGGGCGAGGCGGTGACCACCGTCATGGCCGATTTGCTCCGGCAAGTCGCGGGTATATCAAACAACGTAACTGAAGTCGTACACGGCACCACGCTGGTGACCAATACGCTGATCGAACGCAAAGGCGCAAAGACGGGACTGATAGTCACGTGCGGCACGCGCGACGTGCTCACCATCGGACGCGAGATTCGCTATGAGCTGTACGATCTGAATCTGGAGATTCCCCAGCCGCTGGTAAACGAGGCCCAACGCCTCGAAGCTGCCGAGCGCATGGATGTCGAAGGCGATGTGGTGCAGCCCCTCACGTCCGCCGAAATCGAGCGGCTGATGAATGCCTTGCAGGCCCTGAATGTCGAGGCAGTCGGCGTGTGCTTCCTGCACGCCTATGTCAACGACGCACATGAAAAGCAGGTGGAAGCCGCGATACACCGGCGCTTTCCGAAACTGGCGGTGTCGATCTCGTCCAATATCGCACGCGAAATCCGCGAGTTCGAGCGTATGTCCACGGTGGCGGCCAATGCTTATGTGCAACCGCTAATGGCGGAATACTTGAGCCGGCTGGATATGCGCGTACATGAACTCGCACCCAAGGCGCCGCTGCGCATCATGGTGTCGAGCGGTGGGTTTACCTCGGGCAAGGCAGCGGCGGAAACACCGATACTGCTGCTGGAATCCGGGCCGGCAGGCGGTGTGTTGTCGGCGTTGAACACCGCGCGCAACGCGGGCATCGATCAGATACTCGCGTTCGACATGGGCGGCACCACCGCCAAGGCGTGCGTGGCAGTGGGTGGTGAACCGCTGATTTCGCACAGTTTCGAATGCGCGCGGGTAGCGCGTTTCAAGCGCGGCTCCGGCCTGCCGATTTTAATTCCGAGTATTGACCTCATCGAAATCGGCGCGGGCGGCGGATCGATTGCGCATGTCAATGATCTGGGGTTGCTTAATGTCGGCCCGGAAAGCTCGGGTGCTGATCCCGGCCCGGCGTGTTATGCACAAGGCGGCACTGAAGCCACCGTGACCGACGCCGATCTCGCGCTGGGTTATCTCAACGCGGATAACTTCCTCGGCGGTGAAATGCAGCTGCGGCGCGATCTTGCCGATGCCGCGCTGGGCCGGCTGGCATCGAAACTCAAACTCTCGACTACTGATGTCGCGTGGGGCATTTGCAATATAGTCAACGAAAACATGGCCGCCGCTGCACGCATTCACATCGCCGAGAAGGGCCACGACCCGCGCGATTTCACCATGGTCGCAACCGGCGGCGCAGGCCCTGTGCATGTGGTGGAGGTTGCACGCAAGTTGCAGATACCGCGTGTGCTGGCGACGATTGCCGCTGGCGCGGGCTCGTGCCTTGGATTGCTCGCCGCACCCGCACGCGTGGATCGCGCGTGTTCGCAGCCGTGCCTGCTGAAAGACATCGCGTGGAAGCAGGTCACCAAGGCCTACGATGACATGCGCAGCGACGCCGAAGCAGAACTCCAATCCGCCGGTGCCGACCAGAAAGCCATCAAGTGGTACATCGGGGCGGAAATGCGCTACGCGGGGCAGGGGCACAACGTGTCGGTAAGCCTGCCTTGGCGCAACGTGGGCGCGTCACTATCACCGGCATTGCTCAAGGCGTTTGAGACCAACTATCGCCAGCTGTACGGTCATCTCGTACCGGGTGCGGCGCCGCAGGTGATTACCTGGCGGCTCACCGGCCGCTCGCTGGTGAAAAGCCACACGTTCACGTGGGGCGACACGCGTGCGTCGAGCAAACCTGTCATGCGCGGCAAGCGCGATATCTATCTGCCGCTGAAAAATCGATACGCGCCGGTGCCGGTGTACGACCGCTATTCGTTGAAGCCCGGCACGCGGTTGACCGGACCGGTGGTGCTGGAAGAACGTGAATCGACTTTGGTGGTACCGGTGAATTCCGATTTGCGGATATTGGCGGACTACACCGTTTCTATCGTTATCAAGGAATTTTGATGCGTGTGCATGGCGCGTCGCGCGCGAAAACCGCCAACCCTGTCGTTCCCGCGCGGGCGGGAACCCATAAGCCCGTCTCAGATGGCGCTGTGTTATGGATTCCCGCCCGCGCGGGAATGACATGGAGAGATTTACCGCAATAGGAAATTGAGTGGCTCGCACTTGTCTGCCCCAATCGTAAGCAGTTATAGAAACCCATGAAAAAACAAATACTGACAAAACTCGACCCCATCTCACTAGAAATCCAGTGGAAGCGCCTCGTCTCGATGGTGGACGAAGCCTCGGCCGCCTTCGTGCGCACCTCGTTCTCGGTGCTGGTGCGCGAGGCGAACGACTTCGCCGTGGTGTTGACCGACGCACAAGGGCGCTCGATTGCGCAATCGATTCTGTCGATCCCGTCTTTCATCGGCACACTGCCGGCGACGGTCAAACATTTTCTGCAAAAGTTTCCACCGAAAACGTTGAAGCCCGGCGACGTGATGATCACCAATGATCCGTGGATGGGTACCGGCCACATCCATGACGTCAACGTCGCGATGCCGATTTTCCATAAGTGCAAGATTGTTGCCTACACAGCGGTGGTGAGCCACATGCCCGACATCGGCGGGCGCATTCGCAACGCGGGCATACGCGACATCTACGAGGAAGGCTTGCAGCTTCCGCGCATGAAGCTCATCAGCGGCGGAAAGCCCGATCAAAACCTGCTCGACGTGATCGCGCAAAATGTGCGCGTGCCTGAACAGACACTCGGCGATATCTGGGCGCAGGTGGCGGCGTGCAAGATGCTGGAAGAACGGCTGAAACCACTGCTTAAAGAAATCGATATCGAATCGCTCGGTGCGGAGATCCGCCGCCGCTCCGAGGCGGCCATGAAAAAAGCGATTCGCGACGTACCCGACGGCGTATATTACGGGCGCACGCAGCACGATGGCTTTGAAGAACCCATCATCATCAACGCCACTGTCACCGTCAAAGGCAACAAGCTGTCGATTGATTACACCGGCTCCAGCGCGCAGGTGCCTCGGGCGGTGAACGTGGTGCCGATCTACACCTTTGCCTACTCCGCGTTCGCGGTGAAAGCGCTGCTGTGCCCGGACGTGCCAAATAACGAAGGCAGCTTCACGCCGATTACGACGAGCGCGCCGCTGGGTTCAATTTTCAATCCGACATACCCGGCAGCCAGCGGTGGACGCGGCATGATCGGGCACATGATGGTGCCCGCGATCATGATGGCGCTGGCCGAAGTGCTGCCCGAACGCGCGCTGGCGGAAGGCTCTAGCAACTCATCGATCACCGTCACCGGCGAACATCGCGGCCGGCCGTACGCAGCGGTGAATTTCATGAATGCGGGCCAGGGCGCTACCAAACACCGCGACGGCTACACCATGCTGTCGTTTCCGTCGAACCTGTCGAACACGCCAATCGAAGTGTTCGAGCAAATGGCGCCGCTGCGCGTGGTTGAACGTGCCATCCGTCGAGACAGCGGAGGATCAGGCAAGAAAAAGGGTGGCGACGGCCTGCGCTTTGAAGTCGAAGTCGTGGCCGACACGCCGATGATGGCGTCGATGATCATGACGCGTTACAAAACCGCGCCGCAGGGTATCTTTGGCGGGGCTGCGGGCAAGGTCGGCGGATTGACTTTGAATGGCAAGGCGATCAACCCGGCGGATCATTGGGTGCTGAACAAGGGGGATCGGGTGGTTATGGAGACGGCGGGAGGTGGAGGTTTTGGCACTAATGGCTAGCGCGCAAAATGCAACCGCGGCGACCAAGGGAATCAACTGGTTCTGGGTACTGTTTTGCTGCATAGTTACACTGGCATTCGGGCTTGCAGCGTTTGCGCCTGGGAAGCCCCCGCTTTCCGAGCTGAAGCACGAAGCCGCCGTCGTACATGATTTCGATTTCACGGGTGGTAGAGGGTCTGTTGCCGTGCTTTTGACCGCTAGCGGTGCAACCGTTCTCTGTTCTTCCAAGCATTCAGGATGCAGGCGTGATTTCATGCGCTCGCTGTATGAGGCCCGAACGTCCGTCGAGCTATGGCATAACGGCAGAAGCGCCTATCAAATAGCCATAGCAGGGCGAATCGTGTTGCCGTACGATCACGAGTATTCTGGCCGGCCGTTGGCCATTGCATTTTTTATTGTGCTACTCATGGCTTTGTGCGTCCGGGGCGCGATGTACTTTGGCCTGTTCAGCAACTACTCGCGTGGCTCGTGAGGCTATTACCCACCATCTCGTCGGATGCGGTGACGAAAGTACGGCATCGTTCGAGGCGTTTTAGCAAGAGTGTTCGATGTGAAGCGCAGCATATTGCGGGACAACGACGGTTAGACTACCGCTGGTACAAGTTTCAGCAGTAGCCGCGATTACTTCTTCAACGCCAGCCCCATCTCCGTAAGATACTGGGTTAGCTCGGGTTTCTGATCCGTGAGCCAGCGCGCGAATTCCTCGCTGTTCATGTAGACGTTTTCATACATATTGCGCGTCATGTAATCACGCCACGCAGCGCTTTTGTACACCTTGGCGAGCGTGTCTTCCAGCACCTTGGCGGTGTCGCGCGGGATGGCTGCCGGCGCGACAAAGCCGCGCAGTGCGCCGGCGTGGATGTCGTAACCCTGTTCCTTCAGTGTGGGTACGCCAGGCAGGGCCGCGAGGCGTTGTGCAGACGGCACGCCGAGCAGGCGCAGTTTCTTTAGTTCCACCTGCCCCAACACTTCGCCCAGGTTCTCAGCCGTGGCCTGTATGTGGCCACCCATGGTCGCGGTCACCGATTCGGCACCGGATTTGAACGACACCTTGTTAAAGCGCGCGCCGGTGAGTTTTTCCAGCCGGTGCATCAGGTAATGGGCATTGCCGCCGGGCGAGGTGATGCCGACGCTGATGGTATTGGGCTTGTCGCGCGCGGCGGCGATGAACTCCTTTAACGTGCGGTAAGGCGAATCGACGGCAACACACAGGCTATTCAGGTCGACGCCGATCGCGCCCAGCGGCGTGAATTTGTCGAGGCCTACATCCAGTCCGGTGCGTATCGGTACCGACAGGATGGTGGTTGCAGCTTGCATGAAAATGTACGGGTCGCCCCGTTTGGCGGCGACATAGGTTTGCCCCACGGCGCCACCACCACCGGCACGGTTTTGCACGATGATTTGCTGCGGCAGCAGCTTTTCTTTCGCAACGATGTCGGCGACCATGCGCGCCACCAGATCCGAGCCGCCGCCCGCGCCGGTGGGCGACACCAGTTCAATCGGGCGTGTGGGGTAGTTTTGCGCGATCGCGCTTGCGGTGGCGAGCAACGCGCACGCCATTGCGGTAATGTGCTGTAGTGTCATAGGTAGCCTATCTAAAAATATCAATTAAAACAAATACTTACAATCAAGCGCCCTCATCCTTCAAACCAATCGCTTTGACCAGTTTGCCAAAGCGCGCAAGCTCACTGTGGATGCGCGCGGTGAGTTGCTGCGGCGTGCTGGCTTCGGCGTCGTAACCTTGCGCCATCATGCGCTCCCGGTAGGCTTTGGCTTGCGTGATGGCGACCACCGCGCTGTTAAGGCGCTCGGTCACGTCGCGCGGCGTCGCGCGCGGCGCGTGCATGGCAATCCATTGCGAGATCTCAAAACCCGGCAGCGTTTCAGCCACCGTGGGAATTGCCGGCAACGTGATGTGGCGCTGCGCTGCCGTAATGGCCACCGCGCGCAGTTTGCCGGCGACGACCTGCGTATGCACCGAACTGGTGGTGGAAAACATCAGTGAGACCTGGCCTCCGATCAAATCCGTCACCGCCGGCCCTGAGCCCTTGTAGGGAATGTGCAGCATGTTGATGCCGGTTTGTGCCTTGAACATCTCGGTGAACAAATGACTGCCCGAACCCACCGATGCCGATGCGTAAAGAATTTTGCCCGGCTGCGCCTTGGCCATTGCGATCAATTCCTTCACCGTGCGCACCGGCAGCGACGGATGCACCACGATCAGATACGGCTGAATCGCCAGCAGCGACACTGGCTCGAAATCACGCACCGGGTCATACGGCAGCTTGGCCTTGAGGCTGGGCACGGTGGCGAACGTGGTCTGACTGGCGACGAAGAGATGGTAGCCGTCGGCCGGCGAGCGCGCGGCGAGTTCTGCGCCGATGGCGGTGCTGGCGCCGGGGCGGTTGTCGACAAAAAAAGTTTGCCCCATGCGGCGCGTCAGTTCATCGGCGATGGCACGGCCGATGATGTCGTTGCCGCCGCCGGGCGGATACGGCACGATCACGCGCACGGTCTTGGCGGGGTAGGTGGGCTGCGCGGTGGCGGGCAGCGCGGCGAGTGCCGAAACGGCGACTGCTATGGGGATCAAAAGGTTCATGATGCAAGTTTAACGCATGGGGCGCAGGGGTTCCATAGGGCGTAGAATCAAAAATCAGGTTGTGTTTGACGCTTCAATCTACAAATCCAAGGAGGGGCCATGCAAAAGCAGGACATCAAGATCCGTTCGGTTGAAGGCAGGGACTTCGATTGTTACGTCGTGACACCTGATGTGGCCGGTAAAGTGCCAGCCATCGTGCTGGCTTCCGCGATACACGGCGTGGACGCCGATCTGCGCGCCATCGCGGACGCTATTGCAGCGGCGGGCTACATTGCGGCGGCACCGGATCTTTTTTGGCGCAAGGTGCCAGGGCCGCTGGCGCGCGGTGATGACCGTTTGACGCCGCGCGGGCAGCCACGCTTGCCGGTGATCAAGTCCGGCGAGAATGACATGACTGATACGCTGAACGCGCTTAAAAAAATGCCACAGTTCAACGGCAAGGCGATTGCGATGGGTTTCTGCTACGGCGGCCCGTACGCGATCATCGCGCCGGGGCGGCTCGGTTACGCTGGCGGCGTATCTTGCCACGGCACGCAGTTGGGCGATTATGCGCATGAATTCGAAGGCACCACGCAACCGATCTCGATAATCTGGGGCGATCAGGATCATGCCGCGCCGCCGGCCGTACAGGCGCAGTACCGTGCCATCCCCGCCCAGCACAAAAACGTCGACGTGAATATTTTCCCCGGCGTGCAGCATGGCTACATGATGAAGGGCGGTGGTGCGGCGTTTCATCAACAGACGTACGATTTTTCGATGGGGCGTGCGCTGGCGATTTTGGGCGGGCTGCGCTGAACGGGCGCGGTTGAATGACCCCGCCCGCCATTCCGGCCAGACCAACGCCGGCCGGAATCCAGGCGGTGCTCCGGCGCGTAGCGTCCACCACAAAAGTTGTGTTGGCGTATTGCCTGCTCACGGCGGTGGCAACAGCCGCTTGCGCCGCTGAAACTTCGGCCAAATTTCCCGCCAAACCCATCCGTTTGGTCGCTTCTGCTGCGGGCGGCGCAGGCGATTTTGCGGCGCGCTTGATCGCGGCAGAGCTCACCCAGCGTCTCGGCCAGCAGGTGGCAGTGGACAACCGCCCTGGTGGTGTCACGCCTGGCGAAATTCTGGTGAAAGCGCAGCCCGACGGCTATACGTTGATGATGGTGGGTTTTGTGGTGTGGTTGTCGCCGTATATGCGTGATCATGTGCCGTTTGATCCGGTGCGCGATTTTCTGCCAGTAACGCTCGCGATCAGCTCGCCCAATGTGCTGGTGACGCACCCGTCACTGCGCGTGAAATCGGTGCAGGAGCTGATCGCGCTGGCGAAGCAAAACCCGGGCACGCTGAATTAAGCGCTGTCGGGTATCGGCAACTCCAATCATCTGGCGGGCGAAATGTTCAAGGCGATGGCGGGAGTGAACATCACCGCCGTGCCGTATCGCGGCGCGTCGCTCGCGTTGAACGACGTGGTGGGCGGCCGCGTGCAAATGATTTTCGCCACCGCCAATTCGTCGCAGCCGCATGTGACCTCCGGAAAGCTGGTGGCGCTGGCGGTCACCAGCGCGCAGCCGTCGCCGGTCGCACCGGGTTTGCCGACGGTGGCATCGGCGGGTGGCGCAGCAATGGCGGGTTACGAATCGGCAGCGACCATCGGCATCCTCGCGCGCGCGGGCACGCCGCCGGCCATCGTCAACCTGGTGCATCGTGAAATCGTGCGCTATTTGCAATCGCCATCGGCGAGGGATCGCCTGCTCAAGGCCGGCATTGAGGCGGTGGGCAATTCACCAGCGGAGTTTGCCGCAATGATTCGCGAGGATATGCGTGTAAAGGGTAAGATCATTCGCGATGCGGGGATGCGCATGGACTAGCGGGTGGTAATCGCGATACGGGGAGGATGCAACCATGACTACTCGGCGTGCAAAGTTGTTGATGGCGGCGTGCCTGAGCGCAGCCACGCTGGCGGCTTGGCCTGCCGGCGTGTGGGCACAAAGCGACTACCCGAACCGCCCGGTACGGCTGGTCAATCCCTATGCTCCCGGCGGCGCGGTCGATCTGGTGGGGCGAGCGGTCGCCACGGGCGTCGGGCAACTCTGGGGCCAGCAGATCATCGTCGACAACCGCCCCGGCGCGGGCACCATGATCGGCAGCGAAATGGTCGCGCGCGCCGATCCCGACGGTTACACGATGCTGTGCACCACCCCGGCCATCGCCATCATGCCGAGCATGTACCGCAACATGCGCTTTGACACCCTGCGCGATTTAACCCCGGTGGTGCACATCGCCGGCACGCCGTCGATGCTGGCGGTGCATCCTTCGGTGTCGGCCAGATCGGTAAAGGAACTGATCGCGATCGCCAAGGCGCAGCCGGGCAAGATCACGGTCGCTGCGTCGGGCTTCGGTACCTCGAATCATCTGACTGCTGAGTTGTTTATGTTGGTGGCCCAGGTGAAGCTGGTGGTGGTGCCGTACAAGGGTGGCGGCCCCGCCATCGCCGATTTTATCGGCGGTCAGGTGGACATGTTTTTCAACACGCCGGCGGCCTTGCTACCCCTGACCAAAACGGGCCGTGCGCGCGTACTCGCGATTCTGGATACGCAGCGCGCCGATTACGCGCCCGACATCCCGGCGCTTGCGGAAGTCTTTCCGGGCTTCGAAGCGTCCACCTGGTACGCCATCTACGGTCCGCGCTCGTTGCCGCAGGCGCTTGCGCAACGCTGGAACGACGTAGTCAACCAACTGCTGAAATCCCCGCAAACGCTGGCGTATTTTCGCACCCATCACATGCGGCCGGCTGGCGGCACCATCGCCGCCTTTACCGAGTATCACCAATCTGAAACCGCACGCTGGGGCAAAGTCGTCGCAGCTGCCGGCATCAAGCCGCAATAATATTGATGCGGCGCCATGGTGCTATGGTGCTAAATTCGAGGCATGTCCCGATACATCGCCCATCTCGACATGGATGCGGTCTACGCATCCGTCGAACTGCTGCGTTATCCGCAATTGCGCGGGCAACCTGCCGTGGTGGGCGGACGGCGGCGGGTGGAACCACCGCCGGGACAGGAATTTCCGAGGTTGCGCGATTACACCGGGCGCGGCGTCATCACCACCTCCACGTACGAAGCGCGTGCGCTCGGCGTGCATTCGGGCATGGGCTTGATGAAGGCGGCGAAGCTCGCGCCGGATGCGTGGCTGTTACCGGCCGATTTCGATCAGTACCGGCATTTTTCACGCTTGTTCAAACAGGCGGTGCGCGCCATCGCGCCGCTGGTGGAAGATCGCGGTATCGACGCGATTTATATCGATCTCACCGGGCTCGTGGGCGATGGCGCATGGCCGCGCGCCCGCGAAGTGGCGTTGCAATTGCAAACAGCGGTGC
>SYEN01000482.1 GCA_005800795.1 Burkholderiales bacterium
CTGCATGCACACTTCCGTCGCGCCGCGCGCCCACGCTTCGCTCACACGCCGTTCAATTTCCTCCAGATCAAGATCGTACGGCTCACCGCGCAACGATTTGCTGTGCGTGCCCTTGGAAAACGCGCAGAACGTGCAGCGATACGAACAGATGTTGGTGTAATTGATGTTGCGGTTGACCACGTAGCGCACGGTATCGCCGACGGTTCGTTTTCGCAGTTCGTCGGCAGCGGCGCAGAGGTCTTGGAATTCGGCGTCGCGTGCGGCGAACAGGCGGGTGATGCCTTGTTCCGTTATCAAATCATAAGTATTTGTTTTAATTGAATATTTTTTGACTGAGGTCTTGGCAAGATAAACGCTGTTTCGCTCATCACGCACCCTCTCCGCTAACACCTCTCCCGCGAGCGGACGAGGGTAACCATTTTCAACTGCTGTCGAAGAACGCCCCTCTCCGGCTTGCGGGAGAGGGGCGAGGGGGAGGGCAACCACCAACCCCGGCGACCACCCATCCATGCGCGCAAACCCCTCGCTATCGCTCGCACGTATCAGCCGCGTGGCGATGTCCTTCGCGTGCCAGTGAAACGCATCGTGCACGTACTCGGGATACGACGGCAGCCGCGCCACCAGCACGCGCCCGCGTGACGCGGAAATCTCGCTCAGCTTTTCAATCGCGGGCCACGGCGCCTCCGGGTTCACGTGATCCGGCGTCACCGGTGACACGCCACCCCAATCGTTGATGCCGGCGTCGATCAAATCTGCTGTGTTGTCAGCGGAGAGATTCGGCGGCGCCTGAATGTTCATGGCCGCGCCAAGAATTTCGCGTGCGGTGCGTATCGTCCACAACAAGTCCTCATGCTCGGCGTGCGGCACATGCGCCATGCGCGTATCCGGTTTGGCGCGGAAGTTCTGGATGATGACTTCCTGTATGTGGCCGTATTGCTGGTGCAGATCGCGGATCGCGTTAAGTGCATCGACGCGCTCGTCACGCGTTTCGCCGATGCCGATGAGGATGCCGGTAGTAAACGGAATTTTTAGTTCACCGGCCAGCCGCAAGACCTCCAGCCGCGCCGCCGGGTGTTTATCCGCCGAGCCAAAATGCGGCCCGCCTTTTTCGCAAAGGCGTTCGGCGGTGCTTTCCAGCATCAGGCCCATCGACGCGCTGACCTCGCGCAGCCACACCATTTCCTCGCGTGTCATCACGCCGGGGTTCACATGCGGCAACAGCGACGTTTGTTTTAGCACCAGCGCGCACATCGCGTGCAGGTAATCGATGGTGGTGGCGTAGCCCAACGCCGCCAATTCCTCGCGTGCCGCCTTGTAGCGCAGCTCCGGCTTGTCGCCGAGGGTAAAAAGCGCTTCGGTGCAACCCGCCGCTTCGCCCGCGCGTGCGATGGCCAGCACTTCGTCTGCCGTGAGATAGGCTCGCTTGCCGGACTGCGGAGCCTGCGCGAACGTGCAATAGCTGCAGATGTCGCGGCAAAGCTGCGTCAGCGGGATGAAGACTTTGCGGGAGTAGGAAATCTGAGAATCAGCGCTCATGCGGCGAGCTTTTCGAGTAACTATTTATTACGCGCCCTATAACGCTAGTGACTAAGGCACCAAGGACGGAAACCAGCACCAAAAATAAGCAAGTTTCTCCCGACCAAATTGAATCTCGGCCAGAGTAAGATTGCATCGCAACTGTCAAATGATACGCTCCGAAGCTAATGACTGCCGTGCATAGAACGCTAAGCCACAGTGTGACAGAGAGATTGTCTTGGTTAGCAATTTGCTCGCATTGCGTGCACCAAAATTCGTTTCTTATTGCCAATTGATCCGCAATAAGTTTGGAACGCATAAATGCTACCCATGAACCATATCCGCAATACGGGCACCGAAACCAGTGCCGCTTATGTTGCTTAAAGTCTGCAGGCATCTCCATTTGAGTTTCGCTCTTAGACGCCCACTAATTTAATTTCACCCCAGTCACCCGCACCACCTCCGCCCAAGTCTTCGCATCCCGCTCCAACGCAGCTTGCATCACCTCCGGCGTCTGCTTCATCGCCTCCGCCGCGTTCACCAGAAAAACCTCTTTGGCCTTGGGCGCATCCACCGCCTTGGCAAACTCGGCATTCAACCGGTCAATCACCGCACGCGGGGTGTTGGCGGGGGCCAGCACGCCGGCGATCACGGCGGCATCAACGCCTTTGACCGTTTCGCCGAGTGCGGCGATGTCGGGCAGCGCCGCCGCGCGTTTGTCGGCGGTGATGCCGACGGCGACGAGCTTTTTGCTTTTTACGTGTTCGAGCACGGCGGGGATGGTGTTGATGATCAGCGACAGCTCGCCGGTCATCAGCGACACGGTGGAGGTGGTGCCGCCCTTGTAGTTGACCGAGGTGAGATCGACGCCCGCGCGGGTGCGGAATTTTTCGGCGGCCAGATGCGTGACGGTGCCCGCGCCGGAGTTGCCGCAGGTGATGCCGGGGTTTTTCTTCGCCAGCGCGATGAGTTCCTTCGCGTTTTTCACGCCCAGCGAGGGGTGTGCGGCCATGATCAGCGGCGACACCGACACCGGCGCCACGGCGGTGAGATCTCGTGCATGGTTGAAAGCGAGCTTGGTGTAGAGCGACGGCATGATGGCGTGCGTGGATAAATCGGTGAGCAGCAGCGTGTAGCCGTCCGCCGCTGACTTGGCGACGAACTCGGCGGCGATGGTGGTGCCCGCGCCGGGACGGGTTTCTACGATGACTTGCTGGCCCAGCGTGCGCGTGAGTTCGGCGGCGGTGATGCGCGCGAAGGTGTCGGTGGCGCCACCGGGGGCGAAGGCAACGATCAGGCGGATGGGTTTGGCGGGGTAGGATTGGGCGGCGGCGTGTAACGATGCGATACCCAAACCCATGCCGACAGCAACTTTTAAGTATTTGTTTTTAAACATAATTTAAGCAAACGTCCTATCGAGCAGAATACAAAAGTCTCATCGTCGTTCCCGCGCAGGCGGGAACC
>SYEN01000483.1 GCA_005800795.1 Burkholderiales bacterium
AAACTTACCCCGTCATTCCCGCGCTGGCGGGAATCCATCAGGCGATTGTTATGCCGCGTGTGTTAGGGGTTCCCGCCTGCGCGGGAACGACGAGTGTGGTGTTGACTGAATCCGTACCCGGAAAAATCGCTTTGAATCCATCAAACTTTACTTCGGTGGATGCCGTTTAACCGCCGCTTCATTCACCTCCACGCCCCATCCCGGTTTGCCGGTGAGTAAAAATTCCCCGTTCTCGATTACCGGCGGAATATCCACCAGTTCATCGCGCCACGGCACCGCATCCACGTCGGTTTCCATGATTCTGAAGTTGGGCACCGCCGCGCAAAAGTGAGCGGACATGATGCTCGACAGGTGGCCGTAGAAAATAAGCGGCGCGACGTTCATTTCGTATACGTCGGCCATGGCAGCGATCTTGAGCGATTCCATGTAACCATTCCACACCACGTCGATGATCGCCACGTCCATCGCGTATTGCTCGAAGAACGGTTTGAAATCGCGCCGCTCGCACAGCGTTTCGCACGAGGCGATCGGGGTCCTGGTCTGGCGGCGGATCAGCGCCAGTGATTGCGGATCGTGCGTATCCATTTCCAGCCAGGTCATGCCGATGGGTTCCACGGCCTGCGCGATGCGCAGATAGCCTTCGGTTTTGTAATTGAAATTCAGATCCATCATGATGCCCAGCGAGGCGCCGCCACCGAGGCGAAATGCGTTGGCGGTCTTGAATGCGCCATCGACAATGTCATTGGTCCAGTTCAGTTCCGGATAACCCTTGCTCGCGCCGAAGCCGGGGCGGTACGCGGCCAGTGTTTTGCCATCGTGAATCATCACATTGGTTTTGCAGGCGCCGAAGCCTCGCTTTACGACTTCCTCGGCCAGTTTGGACAGGTCGTCGTAGCTCGCAACGCGCGGCACGCCCAGCAGCTCCGGGTAGCGTGCACGGTAGCTGCCACAGTGAGACCAGTAGCACGGAATGCGCTTACGCACCGCGCCGCCGAAGAGGTCATACACCGGCACGCCGAGCGCCTTGCCCTTGATGTCGAGCAGCGCGTTTTCGATGGCCGCTACCGCCTGCCGGTTGATGCCGCCGCGCGACTGCACCGTGTGGGTGCGCAGGTGACAGTTGATCAACTCAATATCGCAGGGGTTCTTGCCCAAGACCACCGGCATCAGCGCCTCGATCACCGCCGATAGGCCCGCGCTGCCGAAACTCTCGTTGTATTCCGACCAGCCGACGAGGCCCTCGTCGGTCATGATTTTCAGGAAAGAAAACGTGCGCCAGCCGGCGTCGCAGCGGAAGGTTTCAAAGCGGGTGACTTTCATCCAGGCCTCCGTGTAGGTGATTTATTTCGGACGGAAATCGTCAGGCGCACTCGGTGGTATCGGCGGATGCTGTTTCAGACTTTGCTGGAAATCCTGTATCAGCACGCGCAGCGGGCGACGTGCCCAGCTGTATTGCGTGCCGACATCGGTTTCTTCCTTGGGATCCTGCTTCAGGTTGAATACCCACGGCGTTTCCAGATGAATGGGCCCGGCGTTGGGCTCGGTCTCCCATATCATGTGCATTTTCCAGTCGCGCCATTTTGCCGCGCGCAACTCGTCCTTGATGTAATAAACAAAACCCTCACGTGCGGATTTTTCAGATTTGCCGAAAAAGAAATGACTTTGATCCACGCCGTCAATGGGCCGGTCTACAGGCAATTTTGCACCGGCGATGTTCGCAAGCGTGGTGTAGATGTCGGTGACATGCACAATTTCGTTTGACACCACGCCGGCGGGCACACGTCCCGGCCAGCGCATGATGTAAGGCACGCGCAGTGCGCCCTCCATCGCGGTGTGATAAGTGCCCGTCCACGGCCCGGCTGTGCCGCGCCACGGCCGGCGAAACTCCGGGCCGTTGTCGCTGGCGAAAATAAAAACCGTGTTTTTGGTCAAACCAGATTTATCAATAAAATCAATGAGTTGTCCAGTGCGAGCGTCCATCTCCACCAGCGAATCAGCAAAATCGCCCGCGCCCGTTTTGCCGGCGAAATCGTGATGCGGTAACGTCGGATAGTGAAGTTGCGTCAGGGGCACGTAGGTGAAAAACGGTTTGTTTGCTTTGACTTGCCGCTGCATGAAATCGATGCTGTGTTCAACCAGCTGCGAATCGATCTTGCGGCGCATTTCAAGATCGTAAATCGCGACGTCGCGTGCCGGCTCGCCACGTTTGCCTTGCATCACATAGGGCAGCGGCACCACGTCAGAGTCGTAGCCCGGCGTGCTGGTGAACAGGCTTTCGTTGGTGGTGCGTGGAATGCCATACCACTCGTCAAATCCGCGTTCGTGCGGAAAGCGCCCTGGCCGGTCACCCAAATGCCATTTGCCGAATATCGCTGTGGCGTAACCTTGCGCCGATAGCAGCTGGCCGAGCGTGATCTCCCACGGGATGAGGCCCTGCGGCAACCCGGCGGGCACCGATTGCAGCGCGCCGGTGCGTATCGGGTGGCGGCCGGTCATCAACGCCGTGCGCGTGGGCACGCAATCTGATTCGACATTGAAGTTGGTGAGACGCAGGCCCTGTGCCGCCAGCGCATCAATACGCGGCGTGGGGGCACCGCGCAACACGCCGCCGCCGTAGCAGCCGAGCTCGCCCCAGCCGAGGTTGTCGGCGAGGATCAGCACAATATTGGGACTGGCGTTGGGCATGGGTGATTTGATTGCTTAAAGGTTGGAGGAGCGGCTAGTATAGCAACTCACCTACAGAGAGTGCTTGCATGAAAACGAACTGGCTGCAACCCGAACGATTCAATCGCGCTGGCATCGTGATGTGTTCGCTTGCGATTCTGTCGTGCGTGTTCACGGTTGCCGCACACGCGCAGGCGTGGAAGCCCACGCGCCCGGTTGCTTTTATCTCGCCCTCATCACCCGCAGGTAGCCTTGATCTAACCGCGCGTTCCATCCAAAAAGTGTGGGATGACGCGCGCACGGTGGGCGTGCCGGTGGTGGTGATCAACAAACCCGGCGCGGGCAATGGCATTGCGTGGGGCTATATGAACGACCGTGGCGATGGCCATGCAATCTCCATCGGCAACACCAATTTGGTGTCGAACGCGGTGACGGGGGCGCATCCCTACACGCATCGCGATGTTGCGCCGCTGGCCTTGTTGTTCGACGATTATTTTGTACTGGTGGTGCGCGCGGATTCGCCGTTGAAGTCGATGGCGGATGTGCGGGATCGTTTGCGTGCCGATCCTGGTGCGGTAGCCGCCGGCTTTGGCCCCGGAATCGGTTCAGGTGGGCATACCGCCGCAGCCGTGGCGTGGAAGGCGATGGGCGCGGACGTACGCAAGGCGCGCTGGGTGCCTTATAAGTCGGCGGGCGACGGCGTGGTGGCCATGCTTGCCGGCGAGATTGAGATGGTCAGCGGTACTGCGGCCAATATGCCGCCGTTTCTCGCCGCAGGGCGCGTGCGCGCTTTGGCGGTGATAGGCCCGCAGCGGCTGTCCGGCGCGCTGGCAGGCGTGCCGACCATGAAGGAGCAGGGCTTTGATGCCGTGTTTACCAACTGGCGGGGTGTGGTGGGTGCAAAAGCGATGACCCGCGAGCAGGTCACGTTCTGGGAAAATGCGCTGTCGGTGGTCAACGAGTCAGGCGCGTGGAAAAAAGAACTTGAACGCAATTTCTGGCGCGCGAATTTCATGACCGGGCCGAAGCTGCGTGAATTTCTGGATGCGGAGGCGGTGCGGTTTCGTGCGTTGCTGACGGAGTTGGGGCTCAACAAATAATTCGCCGTGCCACAGCCATCATGCCAGGGCAGGGTGGAATTCCGTTCGTTACAATCAGCTCGGCAGCAAACATTGTTCCAGGTAAAACGCACGCACTGGGTTCCGGCACTGACCGGAATGACGATATCAGTACATATAACTGCTAAGGCATTTTGATGGTGCTGCAATGCTCTTAAACAATATTCTGTCGTTGTTTGCGGCGCCTCCCAAACGAGCCGCTCAAATACCGTGTTACTGCATTTCGCATATGGAGCCTAAAGTACCGGACCGCTTTTTTACTGACATCATTGCGCTCGGCGAGTACGGTCAGGATTTACCGTTGCATATTTCGAAAATTGATGCATTCTGGCACGAGGCGCGTCCGGTTGCCTTCGCATCGGCTGGCTGTTTTGCGATGTCAAAAATTATCCAGACAACCACCGGGTCCCCGGTGGTTGGTCTTTGTTCATTCCGCAAGATTCTGTTACCCAAGGCCTATAGACCGGATGACCCAAGCGCTTTTCAGGTCGAAATCCGGCACGAAGATGTAAAGAATCTGTCCTTGTCCGACACGCTGCCGCCGAAGGCGGGACAAGACTTCTTTGTTGCGGGTCCATTGATGTTTCCCGATGGCATCATTGGCCAGTATTCCAAGAACCATATTTTGCGGGATCTGCTTGATTTCACCAGTCTATGCATTGATTTGGGCGTATTGACATCGGAGCAGGCGAAGGACTTTTTGTTGTGTCCGTTGTTTATTCCAGGCGGTAGTGACTTTGGTTTTTACCCTGCACAGTGGCTGGCCAAGAGCCAAAGCCGGTTGGAATTGGTAGGGCGCACATTTGTCAATCAGTATCGCGAGCGCATACTAAGTTACGAAAGATTTGAAGTAAGGGCGCTCAGTTATCTCACAGAGCGGTTGGGTTCCTATTTTGTGTTGATGGAGTTAATGGAGCGGTATCAGTGGAAACCCACTTTCCATCTGACAAATGAATTTGGAAGTGGTGTGCAGATGCTTTGCGGTCAAGAACATTTGGGCCCCATCCCTCCTGAAATATTCGGGCGAATGCACGTCTTCGTGGATTCTTATGGCAGTTACAAGGGCGGATTGGCGGATTGATTTTTGCATCGATTCTGGCGCTTGGAGTCAAGAACTTGAGCAATAACCCCGGTGTACGAGTTTCCCCGGCTGGGCCCGCGGGTCGCGTGGACCCAAGCTGCGTGAGTTTATGGACGCCGAGGCGGGTGCGGTATCAGTCGTTTCGGAAGGGGCCGGAACTGTCAAGCCGTTCGTGCACTATTACTGCTGTGATGCGGGTGACGGTGGGAATTCGCTTCGTTAAAATCCGCTCTGCGGCAAATTGCATTTAACATTGAGCGTTTTTGACGTCTAACTCGCACTGGATTCCGGTCTTTGCCGGAATGACTAATCAAGTTATTGTGTTTTCAGGAATCTTTATATGGTCAGCCAAACAAAACGCCCCAATATCCTCCTCATCACCTCCGACCAGCAGCGCGCCGATTGCAACGGCTTCGAAAACAAAAACATCAAGACACCACACATTGACCGTATTGCCCGCGAGGGCACTCGCTTTGCCGCGTGCATCACGCCCAATCTGGTGTGCCAGCCATCGCGCTCGTCGATACTCACTGGCATGCTGCCGCTCACACACGGCGTGTGGGACAACGGCGTTGACTTAAATCCAGCAGTGGGTGAGCAGGGCTTTGCGGGCACATTGAGCAAAGCCGGTTATCACACGGGCTTTATTGGCAAGGCGCATTTTTCCACCAAATCAACATTCACGCCCACCGGCACGCCGGAGTGCAACAAGAGTCAGGCGCAGTACGGCCCCGCGTGGTTCGGGCCCTACATGGGCTTTCAGCATTGCGAGCTGGTGGCGCTGGGGCATTTGCATCGCACGCGTCCGCTGGAAGACCCTGCTGTTGGGCATTACGAGCGCTGGCTGGTGTCGCGTGGCGGCGGCGAAGGAATAAAGCTGTGGGCCGCCGAGTCGCGCCCAGGCACGGGCGCGGCGCAAACGTGGTATTCGGCGTTGCCTACGGCGTGGCATTCAAGCACATGGATCGCGGATCGTGCGATTCATTGGTTGAACGATGCCAGTCGTAAAGAAGAACCCTTCTGCGCGTGGGTGTCGTTCCCCGATCCGCACCATGCGTTTGATTGCCCGGAGCCGTGGAGCTTGATGTACGACCCCAAAGACATGGTGCTGCCGAAGCATCGCACGCGTGATCTGGATCGCCGCCCGTGGTGGCATAAGGCCTCGCTCGAAGGCAAGCCGCAGTTAAGCGACCCGGTGATGTTGAAGTTTCGCGCCGAGGGCTCACGCGTGCCGGATCAGACCGATGCGCAACTGGCTGAGATGACCGCCAACTACTACGGCATGATTTCGCAGCTGGATCACAACGTGGGGCGCATCATGAGCGCACTCGAAGCTGCGGGCGTGTTGGATAACACGCTGGTGATTTACACCACGGATCACGGCGAGTTGCTGGGCAATCACGGGCTTTATCTCAAAGGCCCCACGCCGTATGAAGACCTGCTGCGTGTGACCATGGTGGCACGCGGGCCGGGCATCCCCAGCCGCCAATTGGTGGTGGAGCCGGTGTCGACGTTGGATTTGTCCGCGACGTTTTATGAAGCGGCAGGTGTTTCTTCACGGGTGGAGCAGCAAAGCCGCAGTCTGATGACGCTCCTGCGTGGCGGCGCGCAAACGCGCGACGTGGCGTATAGCGAGTGGCATTTGCATCCCTCGCGCTGCGGCGTGGCGCTGAAACTGCGCACGGTGCGCACACAACAATACAAATGCACGTTTGAGCTGGAATCGGGCGCAGGTGAGTTGTATGACTTGCGCAATGATCCGGAAGAAATGAATAACTTGTTTGGTGACGCCGGTTATACGCATGTGCGTAAGGAGCTTCACGATATGATGCGGGCGCGGCCTGGTGGGATTGCGGAGCCTTTGGCGGAGCCGATTGGGATGGCTTGAGGTGCTGTGAATCGTGAATTGTGATGGGTTTTATTGGAGCGGCGAATGCGTTGTAACTATCTGTTTTTATTGAATTTTTTATTGTGTTCTGGCGTGGCATTTCCAGCTTTTGCGCAGAACTATCCGAGCAAGACGATACGTTTTCTGGTTGGCTTTGCGCCTGGGGGCTCCACTGATATTTTTGCGCGCATCATTGCCGCGGAGATGACCAAGAACATCGGCCAGCAGGTGGTGGTTGAAAACCGCCCAGGTGCTGGCGGCAATATTGCCGCGGAGGCTGCGTCCAAGGCGCCGCCCGACGGTTATACGATATTTGCCTGTACGACAGGCGTGTTCGCGATTCAGCCGTTTATGTACTCCAAGCTGCCGTACGATCCCGAGAAAGGGTTTGCGCACATCACGCAGACAGGTACCTTGCCTTACATTGTGGTGATTCACCCTTCGTTGCCCGCCAAGACCATTCGTGAATTTATTGCTGTTGCGAAGGCGCGGCCCGGGGAAATTAACTACGCGTCCTCGGGCATCGGCGCCGGATCGCATCTGTCGGCGGCTTACTTCGCGTCGGTTGCCGGCTTGAAGCTGGTGCACGTGCCGTACAAAGGCAGCGGGCAAATCATGGGTGATCTGATCGGTGGCCAGGTGGTGATGCTGTTTGATCAGCCGGTGAGCTCCATGCCGCATGTCAATGCCGGAAAACTGCGTGTGCTGGGTATCAGCAGCGGCACGCGCTTTGTGACCATGAAGCATATTCCCACCATAGCCGAGCAAGGCCTTGCCGGCTTTGAGGCGGTGTCGTGGTCTGGTGCTTGCGCTCCAGGCGGAACACCGAGGCCAATTGTCGACCGGTTGCACAGCGAGATCGTCAAGGTTCTCAAAGTACCCGATATCCGCGAGCGGCTGTTGCGCGACGGCATAGAGCCCGTGGGCAGCACGCCGGAACAGTTCCAGGAGCACACGCGTAAAGAGGCGGTGAAGTGGAGCAAGGTGGTCAAGGATTCTGGCGCGAAGGTGGATTAGGCGTTGGTGTTGCTGGCTAAACTTGAATTCGGGGGAGATGCATGAAGATTTTAACGGTTACTTTTCTGGCTTTTCTGGCATTACTCGCTGGCTGCGCCAGCGACGCGCGCATAGCACTCAAGCAGATGGGGTCGTTTCACATCGGCGGGCGCGAGGTCACCATCACGGGCAAGCCCGTGAAGGAGATTGTGTTTGCGGCGGGTGGCGTGCCGGCGAAGATCGACCCGAACGGCGTGTATCAGGTCGAGCAGATG
>SYEN01000484.1 GCA_005800795.1 Burkholderiales bacterium
GAACTCGTGATACAGCGTGATCACTTCGTCGTGCGTGAACTGCGCGGGCTGGCCGCTAGTGCCACCAATAGGCGCAGAAAAATTGCAGTTCAAGTAAGCCACCGGCGCCTGTATACCATTGGCACCCGCAGCCAGCCGCCGCCGCGTAATGGCATCATCCATCCACGCGCCGCCGCGCTTGGTTCTGCGCGCGTAGAGGTCGAGATAGAACTGCCCGACCAGCGCGCCGGATTTATCGTGGATCGAATAAAAGCGCACGTCGTCGTGCCAGCGCGGCGCTTCGGTCGGCGTGATAGTCAAGCCATACAGCGTTTCGATCAGTTTGAACATGCCCGGCACCACCGTGGTTTCGGGCAGATACTGCTTCACTTCCTGCTCCGAAAACGCGTAGCGCGCCACGCGCAGTTTTTCCGACACGTAGGGAATGTCCCACGCAGCGATTTCGTGCATGCCGAGTTCGGTGCGGGCAAAATCTTTCACTTCTTGCAAGTCGCGCTCCGCGTACGGCTTGGCACGCACGGCGAGGTCATTGAGGAACTTGATCACCTGCGCAGGCGACTCCGCCATCTTCGGTTCCAGCGAATACTCGGCGTAATTGTTAAAGCCCAACAGTTGCGCCAACTCGCGGCGCAGTTTGACGATATCCGCGATCAGCGGCGTGTTGTCGAGCTTGGCCTCGCCAAATTCCGAAGCGCGCGTGCTCGACGCTTTGTACATCAGCTCGCGCAGCGCCCGGTCATCGGCGTACTGCATCACCGGCAGATACGAAGGCGTATGCAAGGTGAATTTCCAGCCGGGCTTCTTGTCCGCTTCAGCGGCTTCGCGCGCGGCCTGGCGGCTGTCGTCGGGCAAACCGGCCAAGCCTTTTTCATCGTCGATGAAATGCGCGAACGCGTTGGTGGCATCCAGCACGTTGTCCGAAAAGCGCGACGACAGTTCCGACAGTTTTTCGCAGATTGCCTTGAAGCGCACCTTCTTGTCCGCCGGCAACTCAGCGCCGCCCAGGCGAAAATCCCGCAACTCGTTTTCGATGATTTTTTGCTGCGCCGGCGACAGAGCGCTATATTCAGAGGATGATCGTAACTGTTTGTTTTTATTGAATAATTTTTCGTTCTGTCCCAGCTCGGTGTAATACGCCGTGAGCCTGGGCAAATTGCCGTTGTAAACCTCGCGCAGCTCGGCGCTGTTCATTACCGCATTCAGATGCCCCACCTGCCCCCATGCGCGATTCAACCGCTCGTTGACGTTTTCCAGCGGCTCAATGAAATCGAGCCACGTCGCGGGTGTAGCAACGGCGGACACTTTTTCGATCACCGCGTTGCACTCGGCCAGCAGCGCATCGACAGCGGGGGTCACGTGTTCGGTCTTGAAATCCGCAAAGCGCGGCAGACCGGAAAAATCCAGTAATGGGTTCATGGGGCTATCCAGCTTATCACTCAAAAGAAGGCTGGCCAGTTTAGCAGAACGCCGATGGTGACAGGCAGGCGGCCTAGGTCAATCGACCTTGATATTGGCCGTTTTTTGCACGCGCCCCCATTTCTCGATTTCCGCGCGAATGTAGGCGCCGAACTGATCAGGCGTGGATGGTGCGGGATCGAGACCCTGTTCCATGAATCGGTCGCGCACTTCTTTTTGCGCCAGTGTTTTCATCAACGCTTCCGACAGTTTCGTTATCGCCGAGGGCGGTGTTCCCGTGGGCACCAACAAGCCCTGCCAACCGTTCGCATCGAAGCCCTTGAGGCCCTGCTCCTCGAACGTAGGCACGTCGGGTAACGCCGCGATACGCACGTTCTTGGTGACGGCGATCGGGCGCAAGCGGCCCGACTTGATATAGGGCATGGTGACCGACGTGGCGTCGATGATGAGATCGACCTGACCGCCGATGAGATCAGTCACTGCCGGGCCGCTGCCCTTGTACGGCACCAGCAGCAGGTCGATGCCCGCCCGCCCTTTGAGCATCTCGGACGAGAAGTGCGCGGTGGAGCCCAGTCCGGCCACGGCTACACTCAATTTGCCGGGATTCCTTTTCGCGAAAGCAATGAATTCCTTCAGCGACTTCGCCGGCACCGAAGGGTGCACCGCCATAAGTTGCGTGCTGGAAGCAATCTGGCCGACTGCCGCAAAATCCTTCAGTGCATTGTAAGGCAGCTTCGGATACACCACCGGGTAAAGCCCCATGGTGCCGGTGTTGCCGAGAAAAATCGTATAGCCGTCGGCGGGTTGCCGCGCGGCGTACTCGGCGCCGACGATGCCTGCGGCACCCGTGCGGTTGTCGATGACCAGCGGCGCGCCGAGATACTCGCTAAAGCGCGGTTGAATCACGCGCGCCAGAAAATCCAGGTTGCCGCCGGGCGGGAAGGGCACCACGAAGCGGATCGGACGGTTAGGATAGTTCGATTGAGCCTGCGCGTTCGCGCCCACGGAACAAATCAAACTGGCGATGAGCAACAGTACGCGGGTGAGAAATTTCATGGTGACGCCTCCGTTTCGGCCATCCTACCCGAACTCAGCGAACGCGTCAGTCTGCTACAGCAATGCGCTTCGGCGAGCTACTTGAGTTCGTGTGCGATCCGCTAAAGTGTCACAATCCGTCAAGGTGTCAGATACCGTCTTGCAAATCAAGCCGTGGCATGGCCCGTGCTGGATCGAACGGCTTGCCGGACTTGATGACGCCGTAGATGAAACGGGCTGGCTTACGCATCACTGCCCCGATCTCCGCCCTGGGCGTCAGCCCATTTTGGCCCAACCGGTCGCCAAATGTTTTCAGCGCTGCGTTGTGTCGGCGCGCAACCAAGCCCGGCATGTAAAGCGCGTGGCGCAGCGCCTTGTGCCCGGCCCGGCTCATCATCGCGCGCCCGCGCACCGATGTTCCTGAAAGTCGTCGACGCTGGATTAAGCCGATAAAAGCCACGAACGCCTTGGCTTTGTCAAACCGCCGCACGTCCCCCGCATAGGCCAGCACCTTAGCCACCGTGCTCTGACCGCTGCCCGGGATGCTGGCGATGATTTCGCCATCGGCCTTCAGTGCCGGGTGCCACTCGATGTGATCATCAATGTCCTGCTCCAACTCGGTGATTTGCTCGTGCAGCCAACGGATGTGCGCTTGAACAGGCGCCATCACCTCACTGTGCCCGCTCGCCTCAAGCGCTTCCACTCGATTCAGTTCTTGTTGACGCATATCCTTGAGCGTCTGCAGCCGATCCACCCGCGCCCGTAGCTGCCAGATCGCCAGCGAACGGGGTTCCCACAAAGCAGGATTCATCGCCGCGCAAAAACACCCGAGCAACGCTGCATCAGCCCGATCCGTCTTGTTCCTTGCAAGCTCCCCTTGGGCGAAGCCTTTGATGCGTGCCGGATTGACCACGCTGCGCTTCCAGCCGCCCGTTACCCGTTTGCTGGCCAAGGCTTCCGAATAGGGGTCGGTCGCCTCCAGGCACACGTGCGTTGCCCCGGACTGCAATCACGCTCGATCAGCCACCGCTGCAGTTCGCGGTGACCCGTCACGGTATTGTCAAAACCCTTCGCTTTGCCCTTGCCGTTCAGAATCAACAGCAAATCCACCTTCTACTCCGTCACATCCATACCGGCGACCGCGTCTTGAGTAACCGCGTTCTGGTTAATCGTTGTGACCTTCCTCGTATGCAGGCTTACGCATGCCGGCTCAGTCATGAAACCCGACAGCGACAGCCTAAGTTACGTTCGGACTTTACAAACGAGAAACGGACAAGCGCGCTTATCTGACCCACGGGCTGTGCAACACCGCCCTAAGTCTTGCCAGCATCGTCCCGCCCGACCGGTCTCGACTGCACAGCACACAAGTCCTTGCGCAGCGCTGCGAGCGCTTCAACTGGGCGATACGTGCCCCCGGCGCGTGGGGGCATTTGCGCGGGCAAATCTACCTCGGGGACAATGCGTTTGGCGTGCCCTATGCGACCGTTGCCGGGCAGTCAATCGCAGGTAATGCTATGACGCAAGGCCTGATGCCACGCGGCACACCGTGCCCGTACCCGCCGGCAGTTACGTGATCCATCGTGCCAAGGGCATTCATTACGATGGCGCGAAGGACGAAGAAACCATCATTCAGGTGTGGGGCATGGGGCCTGCTACATCCACGCCCGCGGAAGGCAAGTAACACGCTTTACCACGATCACTGCTTCACGGCCAATTTCTGGATCTGGTTTGCCTACTACCCATACGGACGCAAAGGGTAAATCCCGCAAACAACGAAGAACAACCCAAACCGCTCAGGCTGCCGTAGCAGCCTCCTTCATTACTCCGGCGAGCACACCATAGGTTTCAGTCCAGGCTTCGCGCACAGCCGGTGTAAATTCAGCACCCAATCCCGCGTCGAGCGTCGAGAGCAGCGCACTACCCACGGTATCGTAGTCTTTCAACGCCACACCATAACCGGCGTGGCGTTTACCCAGTGCCTGTACCGCGTGAACGAGTTGCTCAAGGTTGTCCAATCCACGGACAGCGACGGCGATCATTTGCATTAATTTCTTGCCTTGCTCTTTCATGTCGCCCTTAAAAAGGGGTTTTAAAGCGGGGTCCAGTGTAAAAAGCTTGTCATAAAAAATTGCTGCGGCCGCATCGGAAATGCTGGCAACCTTTGCAAACGATGTTTGCACTAATACAATTTTATGTGGATCCATTAGGGGTCTCGTGTGGGTTGAGGAACCTGTAATCAGGGCGTCGCAGACTCGGTTTAATCGAAAGGCACGTTTACTGGAAGCCGCCTGCCTACTACGCAGCAGGCAGGGCTGCGAGATAACGGTGCAGCAGCCACGCATTGAACTGGACCAGTGTTTTTTCCAGTGGTCCATAAATGCCAGTTGGCTTGTAGCGCGAATTTTTCCCCTCCTGCATGGCAAGGTTGATGGGCAGATCCTGCGCCCATATCTTGCTAGCGCCCTCAAGTACCTGAGCGGATCGCTGCGCAAAATCAGGCAGATCAAGTGTGCTTCGGGGTAGCAGCCAGCCCCCGCCTGTGACCCGGTCATTGGCCGCCATGGTGCCTGTCGCGGATACCGCCGTGATGAGTTGATAGGCAATGACGTTGGGCGCAAACATCAGTGTCATTCCCGGCGGAATCATCGCAAAAGTCACGCGCTTGCGTTGCTCTGGGGCCAGTGTAGCGATAGCTGGAAATGCGGCTGCTTCGCCCCAGCCATCACGCATCATGCCGCCGTCGGATTTAAGCATGGGCACCGTTCGCACAATGGCGTTATCGGTGTCACTCATCGGTGTGAATGTCACGCCTCCATCGGGATGATTGCTGGGCGCGAAATCATGAGTACCTTGATGCACGAACTCCGGATGGTAGGCGTCGGTAAAATTTTCGTAATGGAGTTTCCAGTTCCAAGGTAAGACTTTCTCGGCAGGAACAGGCGGCACCCCCACTAAATCAGCCGCCTCGTAATTGGCCCAGAACGGTTCAAGTTTTGTAAGGCTGGGGGCCAGAGCCGCCGCATTTTCATCCAGATTGATGAAGATGAACCCATGCCACAACTCAATGCGAATGGTGGGCAGGCGTATGGTGCTACGTAGTTGCTGCAGCGTGGCAGGATCCCCCATGCGCGGCGCACCTTGTAGATGTCCATTCAGATCGTAGGACCAGAAATGTAAAGGACAGCGGAAGCTCCGGGCATGGCCTGACGTGCAGGTAATAATCTGGCCACGGTGCTGGCAGACAGCGCTGAACGCATTGATTTCGTTGTTCTGGTTGCGTACGACCAGCAGTTGCTCGCCCGCGATGCGGGCAGCCAGATAATCACCAGGTTTCGGAATTTGCTCGGCTCTGCCGACGCAGAGCCATGAACGGGCAAATACCGCATCCTGTTCGAAAGCGAAAAATGCATCGGATGTGTAGCATTCCCGTGGCAACATGGGCGCTTGGGCATCGCGTATTTCCATCGCGCTGAGTTGAGCGAAAATCGGTGCCAGCGGGCTGACGGGGGCAGCTGTAGTATTCATCAATTTATCCTTCCGCCATCATGGCGGCAGTAGAAAAGCGTTCGTAACAAATCATTGCCAATGAATCACCCGAATCGGGGTCGGATTCCAGCCCGAGCATGGGTTATAAAACTGCGGGCAATTGGATAGGAGCGTCAGAACATCCTTTTCAGCAAGCAATTCGACGAAACCCCCTGGTAAAGACTTGCCATCTTCAATTTCCGCACTGCCGTCAGCATTCACTGGTACATTCATGAACCAGTTGATGTTGGCGTGAATATCCCGCGAACTCATCCCGTACAGCTTTAGAGCGGTCAGGAAATTGTCTCGGCAACTGCAGGTATTGGCGATACCATAACGCAATAGATTGACCTGATTGCTGCACGCGCCACCGATGGTATCGTGACCTCCAACGCTATCCTCGGTAACGGTCATCAGTACTTCAGCAATATCGGAATAAAGGCGAAAACCCGTGGAAACGTAGATGGTTCGATTTAGTTTGATGGAGTTCGCATTGTTGTAGCGAATCTCTTTGTTAGCTAGGTCGAAACACAAGAAGTCGACCGCCTGTTGCCCACCAAGATCAATAATACGCAAACGAGCGCCAGCCTTGATTTCCCTCGCGCAATAGTTTGCGCCAGCCGGAATCGTCTCTTCCGACAGTATTGTTCAGGGGATGGAAAGGGCAGCCGCTAGACGCCTGCCACCATCCTGTTTTTGTGCATCGGCCATTTTTTGCATGGCCAATGGGCGCATTCTCTCTGCCAGTTCACGGGCGAAGGCCGCCCGCTTTTCCTCACCTACGTTCTCACCTTCGAGCAATATGCCTGCCAATTTAGTACTCCTTTTATAGACTAGTGTCTCGACCCATTAATTTCGATACATGTCTGGCCAAATTCGAGTCCTCGCGGCACAACAATGCCGAAATCGCCGCCAGGCGC
>SYEN01000044.1 GCA_005800795.1 Burkholderiales bacterium
CTGCTGCAAGTGCTGGCGGGCTTTGATCCGAAAGACGCGGGCAGCACCGAGCAGCCCATTCCCGATTACTGTGCTGCGCTGAAACACTTTTCGGCCAAGGGCCTCAAGATCGGCGTGCTGCGCCACTACTGGGAGGAAGACTTGCCCGCGCACGAAGACCTGCGCGCAGCGATGGAAGAATCCATTAGAGTCTTCAAGCAACTCGGCGCGACGCTGGAAGACTGCCGCGCGCGCCCCATGATGGATGGCCTCGACATCAAGGTCGTCATCGGCGAATGCGAAATTTATTCGATCAATCAACACGATCTGCAAGCCCGCCCCGGCGATTTTGGCCGCGATTTTCTGGGCCGCGCGCTGCCTGCGTGCCTGTTTCAGGCCAGCGACTACGTGCAGGCGCTGCGCGAACATCGGCGTTACATGGCTGACATGCAGCCGCTGCTGAAAAAATACGACATTCTGCTCACGGCCGGCTTTGGCCCTGCACCGCGCTTCGAAGATTACCGTGTCACCAATTTCTGGCGCAAATCGAACGCATTCACGCCGTCAAACACCGCACGCACACCGTCGCTGGTGCTGGGCGGCGGCTTGTCAAAAGCCGGACTACCGCTGGGCCTGCAACTCATCACGCGTCCATTCAACGATGCACAAGTGCTGGCCGTGGGTCATGCGTATCAGCAGGCCACCGATTGGCACCGGCGCCGCCCGCCGCTGGACCCGTCGGCGAAAGCGCCGGTGGTCGATACGTCGATATTCGAGCCCAAACCGGATGTGGACGCCGCCACGCGCGCCGTAGCCGAGACCATGGCCCAGCGCGCGGGTTTGAAACTGAATGAGCGTCAAATGGCGATCCTGCTCGAAAACGCCCCCGCCGCACTGGAAATGGCAAACCGCCTGCGCAAGCCGCGCGCGCGGATGGATGAACCGTCATCGACTTTCCGGTTTTCCGGTATTTAAAAATTATTCAATTAAATCAAATACTTACATATGCACTCGAATTGTGTGTTTCGCGCCACCGCGCTTGCAGGCGTGCTCATTTTGGCGACGTGCGCGACGGCATGGGCACAAACGTCCGACGCCGCCCGCCTCGGCATCCTGCGTAACAGCAACACCGACGGCGCGCTGATCGCGCTGGCGTTGCACTGCAAACACACGCCCGAAAACGTGAATCGCCTTGGCGACAAACTCGAAGCGTTGACCTTGGTGCGGGCAAAGGAACAGGCGGTCGCGCTAGACGCCAACACCTACCATGAAGCCGCGCGCGACGGCTTCATCCACATGCGTGAAGTGCTGGCGGTATCCACGTCTGCAGAAGACGCTTACCGTACGCAATGCTCGGAGGTTGCCGAGCGGGTGGGAAAGGCGATGGCGCAGTGAGGCGGGCTGGTTACCGGCAAGGATCACCACTTAGTGGGATCGCAGACGTCCCGTCCGCAATGAAGCGCTGAAGCAGGGAAGCCATGCGGGCGTGGGGATGTGCTTCTCGTTTTTAGCGGCTAAAGAAGAAACACCGTGCGGGTGAATGCTACGAAGCTAGATCTGGCCCCGACGTGATCTTTGCAGCGCCAAACAACAACGCCCGCGGCAGCGGGCGTTAGGCGGGAATTTCTTTTTTGGCAGCTAAAGAAGAACCGCTGCACGAGCAAATGCTACGAAGCTAGACCTGGCCCCTCGCTCCTTTACGGCACGAGCACGAAACGGCTCAATGAGCAGGTGCGCCGTAATGCTGAGCGATTCCCGGCGGATTTTATGTTTCAGCTTACGAATCAAGAGCTTAGCGTTTTGAGGTCGCAATTTGCGACCTCAAACGAGCGCCCCGGACGGGGTGGCCGGCGTTATCTGCCGTTTGTGTTCACGGAGCACGGGGCGTTGATGGCGGCCAATGTGCTGAGCACGCCACGCGCGATTCAAGCGAGTCTGTTTGTGGTGCGCGCCTTTGTGCGGCTACGCGAGGTGTTGGCGACGCAAAAGGAGTTGGCGAGCAGGCTGGATGCGCTGGAGAAGCAGACCGCAGGACTGGCCTTTAAGCATGATGTGCTTGCGTCAAACACGCGTGCACAGTTTAAGCAGGTGATGGATACGCTGCGTGATTTGATGACGCCGCCGGAGCCCAAGCGTCGGCCTATCGGGTTTGTTTATCCGAAGGAGAAGTAGCGCCGTTCTCCTGGGCGATTAGCGCTACAGACGAATACGCCCTCGCATCAGCGGGCGTGGGGATGTGCTTCTCTTTTTTAGCGGCTATCGAATTTAATTCGACTCCGGTACCTGGGGTTCCTCGCCGCGCGCTTCAACATGATTTTTTATGCCACTTCGACTCAGGATTATTGTGGATTTCAGTCAATTCTGCGGTAGCCAACTTACATCCCGCAGCGGAAGCGGCTACAAGCCATTGATACATTTTGTCGTAATCACGTGCGACACCCCAGCCATTCATATAACACATCGCCAACCACCTCATAGCCTCACCATCATTTGACTTAGCCTCTTGGCGAAATCTTTCCAATGCGACTGCATAGTATCTATTTGACAGAGCGCGTTCATTTATTTCCTCATAGTGAAACGCTAAATAAATCGCGGCCTGTGCGTTCCCCCTCTTGTAACTTCTCTCATACCAGTAAAGTGAAAGTTCTTTGTTTTGAACCACACCACGGCCATCGGAATATGCCTCGCCGAGCACAAACTCGGCTTTATGTTCGCCAGAGTCAGCAAACGCCCGTATGACATCGATTGTCGCCTCGGGTTTACCTGCATAGTAAGCATTGATTGCTTGCCGCAAATCCCCTAAATCCGAATTTAGAGCATTCACGGCATAAACCCTCTAAATGGAATCTTATCAAAGGGCATTGGAGTCCCTGCACCTCTCGGCGGCGGCGGTCCATTGCCTGGATAAAGGCCTGGTGCTACCGCTACAGGCTGAGGACAGCCAAGCTCAATAGGCATGTAGCGGGAAAGTACTTGGCTATTGGACGTTTTACAACGGTAATGGCACAAGATCCATCCAGCAGGAACATAACGCGGATTCAAATCTGGCGCTTTTGCCCACACACAATTGGAATCAGATGGGCACGTATTTCCGTATTCCTTTTGGGCTGCATTATTAACTATTTGCCCAGGGGTCAAGATATCCTCTTTACCAGAGCCACCGCTGGAAGAATTAGGTCCACTTTGTTGCGACTGAACCGCTATCGCAATTCCAACAAGGGGTAAACCAAGAAAAACACCGCCAGCGAGTCCGATCTCTCCCGAGGGATCAATGAGGCTCAGCGGATTCCCCCCGACATATGCGTATATGTTTTCCCATGCAGTCGTACCCATAACAGCACAGGTCGTAACCATGCCTCTTAAGTCGCCGTCTTGGTAAACCGAATGGTAACCGCCCGCGCCGTATGATCCGTCACCACGTTCACCAACGCCGGCTTGCCATCCTTGATCGCCGCTTTGGCACGCTCCAACGCTGGCCGAATATCTTCCGGCTTATCCACCTGCTCGCCATGGCACCCCAACGATTGCGCGAATAAATCAAAGCGCGTGTAGCCGAGGTTGCGTCCCGGTTTGTCACCTTTGGGGTCGGCGGTCCAGCCGCCGTTCAAACTGATGACCACGATCATGGGGATTTTGTGGCGGGCGGCGGTGTCGAGTTCCATGCAATTCAGACCAAACGAGCCGTCGCCGTGGATCAGCACGACTTGTTTGTCGGGTCGCGCGACTTTGGCGCCGACGGCAAACGGCATGCCGACGCCCATCGTGCCAAACGTGCCGGAGTTGATGCGGTGCCGGGGGAAGAACGTCGGGATCGACTGGCGTCCGAAGTTTAGAATTTCCTGGCCGTCGACCACTAGCAGGCCGTCGCGGTCGATGAAGTCGCGCACTTCTTTGCACAAACGCAGCGGGTGGATTGGCGTGTTGCTGGTGGACATGGCTTTTTCGGATTCGGGCGCCTTGAGGCTTTCGATCTCGGACAGCCGTCCGCGCCAGCCGGCATAGTTGGCGGCCTTGACGCGCGTGCCGCTGCCGTCGAGCATTTGCTTCAACACCATTTTCGCGTCGCCGGTGATCGCCACATCCACGCGCTGGCTGCCGCTGATTTCGTTGGCATCCACATCGATACGGATAATCTTGGCGCTGGCGGAAATACGTGGCGGCTTGAGGTGGCCGAACACATAATTCAAACGCGTGCCGACGACCATCACGCAATCGGTTTCCTTCATTGCAGAGGAACGCGCGTTGAGGAACGCCTG
Source organism: Burkholderiales bacterium (assembly GCA_005800795.1). GTDB lineage: Bacteria > Pseudomonadota > Gammaproteobacteria > Burkholderiales > SG8-41 > UBA5216. Next base: position 4,236 of record SYEN01000044.1, read on the forward strand.
CGGGTGATCTTCTTCCAGCACGCCACGGCCTTGCGGCGTGGTGTAAATGGGGATGCCCTTGTCCAACACGAACTGGCGCAGCTCCGCTTCCGCGCCTGACCACAGCACACCGCTGCCGGAGAGGATCACCGGCTTTTGCGCTTTTTCCAGCAGCTTCAGTGCTTCTTCGATCAGCGCCGGATCGCCTTGCGGGCGTGCGCGCACCAGCGTCTTATTGAAATCAGGCCACACCACGGTGGAATCATCAATCGTGTTGTTGATCACGTCGGACGGCAGATCGAGATACACCGGGCCGGGCTTGCCACTGATCGACTGGCGGAACGCGAGGTCGATGATTTCCGGAATGCGCCGCGTTTCATAAATGCGGTTGGCCCATTTAGTGACGGGTTTCATGATGGCGAGTTGGTCGATTTCCTGAAACGCGCCGTTGCCGTATTCGTTGATCGGGCTGGAACCGCCAAAGCCCACCACCGGCACGCCATCGATCAGCGCATTGGCAAGACCGGTGGTCAGATTAATCGCGCCGGGACCGGACGCACCAAAACACACGCCGGGGAAATTCAGCGCACGAGCATAGGCTTGCGCAGCCATCGCGGCCGCTTGTTCGTGGCGCACGTCGATGCCGCGAATGCCGCGCTTCATCGCCGCCAGCAACGTGTCGTTGATCGGCCCGCCCATGATGAAGAAAAAGTTTTTGACGCCGATGCGCTTGAGGGATTCGCCTACGAGGTCGTTGCCGATGATGTTTGCCATTTTAAATTTCCTTTTAAAAACAGATAGTTATGATATTCGTCAAATACTGCAACTGTCGTTCCCGGAGTGACCGTAAATTGGGTGAGATCGAGAATTCTGACGCCGGCGAGGGCAGTCGAACCCGGGGTGCTGTTCATACGATTTCTTGCAGTCGAAAACGATCGAAGCATCGACTCGGTTGCGGTCAGGCCACATGAGTGGCACCGGCTGAACTATAAGACGGCCTAACATGATGGCACGGCGACATGGCTGAGGAAGATACGGATGCTGAAGCGAATGACAAAGCGAGAATGCGATGAGGCGGCCGTTGCAACGGAGCGCACACAAAGTGCGGCGCTCGATTAATTTGAATATCAAGCCATCCGCGATTCATGATACTGCCAGATGCCATGCGTGACAATCCGCTGGGTGCGGCAGGTTCGGAACTGCGGTGTACCATGTCCTCCGGCGGCGGACCGTGCATTGAGGCAGTACCTGGCCGGACAGTCCAGCGCGATGGCTGTGCAATAATGAATGCAACCAACAGCAGGAATCCGGGAGGGGCGCATGGAGAGCAACGTCAAATACCTTGGTGCGATAGTGTTGTGCGCGGTCACCGCAGGCGGCGGCACACGGGCGGCAGAACCGGCTGCGGTGAAAAATTTTCCCTCCAAGCCCGTGCGCATCATCGTCGGTTATGCAGCTGGCGGCGGCGTAGACATGGCGGCTCGGCTGGTCGGTCAGGGCATGGGCGAACTGTGGGGTGGCACTGTGGTTATCGACAACCGGCCGGGCGCGGCGGGCGTGATCGGCACCGAGTTGACCGCGCGTGCGGCACCTGATGGCTACACCATGACGCTTTGCAACATCGGCACGCACGGCATCGGCCCGGCGCGCACGCGCAAGCTGCCGTACGATCCGATCAATGATTTCTCGTTTCTCTCGCGCATCGGCGGCAATCCGAATGTGCTGATGGCGCACGCGTCGTTCGGCGCACGTAACGTGCCTGAACTCATTGCGCTGGCAAAGGCCAACCCCGGCAAGTTCAGTTATGGTTCTTCGGGCGTGGGCGGCTCGCCGCATCTTTCGGTGGAGCTCCTGAAAATGATGACGGGCATCAATCTCATCCACGTGCCGTACAAAGGCGCAGCCCCCGCGCTGGCGGATGCCATCGGTGGACAAATTCCGTTGTCGACCGGCAACCTTCCCGGCGGCCCGCTGACGGCGATCCGCTCGGGCAAGGTGCGCGCACTGGCCGTGACTACGCCCAAACGCAGCGCCAAGGTGCCCGACGTGCCAACCGTCGCCGAAAGCGGCGTTCCGGGTTATGACGTGACCGGCTGGTACGGCCTGTGTTCGCCGGTGTTGCCCAAACCGCTTGAAACAAAAATCAACGCCGATCTGGTGAAGGTGCTAGCTACTCCTGCACTGCGGCAGCGACTCGACGATCAGGGCATTGACGTGCAGTCGTCAACGCCGGATGAATTGAAGGCGCACGCGCGTGCAGAGATTGCGAAATGGACGAAGGTGGTGAAAGAAGCGAATTTGCCACCCGATTAAAATATTCAATAAAAACATATACTTACGATAACTCATGCTAGGACTGACACCGCTGGAGTTGTGTTACTGCGGACTGGTGCTGCTCGCGGCCTACGGCCTGCGCGGCAGCACGGGTTTCGGTGGATCGGTGGGCATGCCACTGCTGGCGCTGGTGGTGCCGATCAAAATCCTCGTGCCGGCGTGGACGCTGCTGGGGCTGGTGTCGTCGCTCGCCATTCTTGGCAAGGACAGACGGCTTGTCGATCTGAAGAAGTTTCTGTTCTTTATCCCGTGGTGCGCGCTGGGCGTGGTGGTGGGCCTGTATTTTTTTTCCACACTGGATTCACGCACCTTGCTGCGCGCGTTGGGCGTAATGGTGCTCGCCTACGCTGCGTATTTTTTCTGGACCACGTTGTGGCCCACGGCCGAACCCAAGCCTGCGCCAAAATTCGTGAGCCCGCTCGCGGCGTGGCTGGCGGGCGTGGTGGGCGCGCTGTTCGGCGCAATGGCGACGGTGTTTTTCGCCATGTATCTGGATGTCAAGACCATGGCCAAGAGTGTGTTTCGCGCCACCGTATCCGCGATGCTGCTGGCGCTGTGCGCGGGCCGAGGTCTCGGCTACTGGGCGGCAGGCGAATTCACGCACGAGGTGTGGATCGCGTTTGCGATGGCGGCACCGGTGATGTTCTTCGGCATCTGGCTGGGCGACAAGGTGCACGTGCGCCTGTCGGAAGCGGCCTTCAAGCGGCTGGTGTGCGCAGTGTTATTTGTGTGCGGCCTGCCGTTGTTGCTGCGCTAGTGTCCTGAGTCATTAATTCGTAGAAATACAGTCGGAAAGAAAGATGCACTTAACGAATTTTTTTGCATGCGCGTTGTGGCGCGAAGGGCGACGAGACAGGGTTTGGCACCCGTCGAGGAGCCCGACAAAGCCGCGGCGCGTATGCAAAAAAATTCAGCTACGAATTAATGACTCAGGACACCAGGGGGCGTCGTTAGTCGATGCGCGCGCCGGCCTGCTTCACCGCTGCCGCCCACTTCACCAATTCACCGCGCATGAACTTCGCAAACGCCTCGGGCGTGCTGCCGATTGGCGGCGCTCCTTCCCCTGCCAGGCGCGCGTTCATTGCCGGCTGCTTGAGTACGTCGACTATTTCGCGCTGCAATCTCGCGACAATCGCCTTGGGCGTGCCGTTGGGTGCGACCACGCCGGCCCACGAACTGACGTCGTAGCCCGCCACACCGGCTTCGGCAATGGTTGGCACGTCGGACAACGCCGGCGAGCGCGTGACCGTGGTGACCGCAAGCGCGCGCAACCGGTTCGCCTTGGCGTGCGGCATCATGCCCGGCAGCGTACCAAAGTTGATCTGGCATTCGCCGGCAATCACCGCCGCGACGGCGGGCGAGCCGCCTTTGTACGGCACATGCAGCAGGTCGGTTTTCGAGGCAATGCGGAAAATCTCCGCAGCAAGATGGCCCGGCGAGCCGTTGCCCGAAGATGAATAGCGAATCTGTCCGGGTTTGGTGCGCGCCAGCTCGATCAACTCACGTACCGACTTGGCGGCAACGTTGGGATGACTTGCAAGCAGCAGCGGATACTGTGCAATCAGTGAAACCGCAGTGAAGTCCTTGATCGGATCGAACGGCACCTTGCTGAAAATCGCCGGATTAATGGCGTGCGTGGCCACGGTCGCCATCATCAGTGTGTATCCGTCCGGGTTGGCGCGTGCGGTGATTTCGGAGGCTACATTGCCAGTAGCGCCGGAGCGATTGTCGACAATCACCTGCTGTTGGAGCGATTGCGTGAGGCCTTGCGCGATCTGCCGCGACAGGATGTCGGTGCTGCCGCCAGCCGGAAACCCGACCAGCATGCGGATGGGTTTGGTCGGGTAGTCAGCCGCGATACTTGCCGACGCGGCAACCAGCGCCAATACGGTTACGGCAAAACGGGTCAAAAATGGACGGTTTGTGGTTTGCATAAGTTTGGCTTGCATAATTGTCCCCTTTACTTTACCGCTCGCGTGTGACCGGCATATTACCGCAGCAGAAACAACCCGCTTTACGACGTACGGTCGTACAGCGGTGAATCGCCGAGCCATCGCGCGTGATGCGCATGCTCATTGATGTTCCATGGTTGGGCGCTGAACTCTTCCTCGGGCACGTCCATTAGCAACCAGCGAAAGAACCGCCCCACCGCTTCAGCGTCGATGAGCTTACCTTCGTCGCGATAACGGCGGTAGTCGAGCGCATCGGGATACAGCGCCGGGTCGGTCGCCATTTGTTGCTCGACCATGGGCGTGCGCACCGGGCTGGGAATCGCGCTGGCGACCGCAATGCCGCGCGGCGCGAGTTCCGCCTGGAGGCAACGTTGCAGCATCGCCGAAGCCGCTTGCGATACGCTGTACGCGGTGGCGCTCATCCGCGCGCGCATGGCGGAGTTGGAGCCGACAAACAGCACGCGCGCACCGTTGCAATACAACGGTAATAATTCCAGTGTAAGAAACAGTCTGGCCTCGACGTTGATGCGCATGACCTCGCGCCAGGCGCCGCGCGTGATCGCCTGCAACGGCTCGACGCGGTGAATGCCCGCACCATGCACGAGATAACGCACACCACCGGCGTCTTGCGCCAGTTTTGCAAGCCTGCTGCGATCACCCACATCGGCGATATCACAGACCACGGGCAAGATACCCCGCGCAGCCAGCGCGGCGGTCTCGCGCAGCGGCGCCTCGCGCCGGCCGACGGCGAGCACCGTCAGGTTGCGCTGTGCCAGTGTCCGCGCAACCGCGCGCCCGATGCCGGAACCGGCGCCGGTGACGATGGCGACTGTGGGGATGGCAGGGGATGTCATGCGGCACATTGTATATCGTAGATTGTTGACAATCTACAAGAAGGAGGATTTAATACCGCGCATTGCCAGTAGCAACAGAACCGGGAAGAGCGCGCGTGGCTATTCGTGAAAAAGAAGCTGAATTAACCGGTACACCCGGCGACGCCCTGCGCGTGCTGCGCGAACATTCGCTCACCACGCTGGTGCAGCGGGAGATCGAACGCCAGATCGTGTCAGGCGATCTGGCCGCGGGCGCCAAGCTGAACGAGGTCGACTTTTGCAATGAACTCGGTGTGTCGCGCGGACCGGTGCGCGAAGCCTTTCGCATGCTGGAGCAAGCCGGGCTGGTGCGTACCGAGAAAAACCGCGGTGTTTTTGTGCGCCAGGTGTCGATTGAAGAAGCCAACGAGATCTACGACGTGCGCGCCGCGCTGGACGGTCTGATAGGCCGGCTGGCGGCGACTCGCGTCAAACCGGAGCAACTGGCTCGGCTCAAAGCCATCGTCAAACGCATGCGTGCTGCTGAGCGCACTCTGGATGCCGACGAATATTTCCCGCTGAACCTCGAATTTCATGAGGTTATGGCCGAGGCCGCGGGTAACCGCGCATTGACCGCCAATTACCGCCGCGTGGTGAACGAACTCAATTTGTACCGCCGCGAAATGTTACTGCGCGATGCGGACAACATCACGCTGTCAACGCGCGAGCACGAGGCCGTGGTGGAGGCTGTGACCAAAGGCCAGGCCGATGTTGCAGAGCGGCTGCTGTTCGATCATGTAATCCACAGCCGCGAGCGATTGCACCGCGCCCTCGCCACGCCGGCGCCGCGCGCGCGCAAGGCGCCGCGCAAGGCAGCCTGAATCGTCTAGATCTCGTTTCTATATCGTCCCCATATCAACACGCAAAGGAAGAACAATGGCAGCAGCAAGCAACCCTTCACAGGTCAATGTCAACGGTGTGGGCTACCGCATGCCCACGCGGCCGGTGGCGGTGGTGTGCATTGATGGCGGCGACCCGGCCTATCTGCGGCGGTATCTGGATGAGGGGGCGATACCCAATATTGCGCGCTTTGTGACGCGCGGTTTCGGCGCCGTGGCCGAAGGCACCATGCCCAGCTTCACCTGCCCCAACAATATGTCGATCATCAGCGGCACGCCGGCCTCGCGCCATGGTATTTCCGGCAACTACTATCTGGATACCGCGACCGGGCAGCCGGTGGTGATGACGGGGCCGGAATTGCTGCGTGGCGATTCGATAGTGACCAAATTCGCACAAGCCGGCGCCAAGGTGGTGTCAATCACGGCCAAGGACAAACTGCGCAAACAGCTCGGCAAAGGGCTGGATGTGTCACAGGGCCATGTCAGTTTTTCCACCGAGTTCGCCAGTAAGTGCACGATGCAGGAAAACGGCATCGAAAACGTGCTCGATTTCGTGGGTGCGCCGCAGCCCGATATGTATTCGATGGAGTTGTCGTTGTTTGTGCTCGATGCCGGCATCAAGCTGTTGGAGAAATCGCATCGCGATATTTTATATTTGTCGCTGACAGACTGGGTGCAACACAAGTATGCGCCGGAGGAATCCGAAGCGAAGCGTTTTTATCAGGAGATCGACAAACGCTTCGGTCGGCTTGAGGATCTCGGCGCCATCGTGGCGTTGACGGCTGACCATGGTATGAATGACAAGTCGGACGCCGCCGGCAATCCGAATGTGATCTGGCTGCAAGACATCCTCGACAAAAAATTCGGCAAAGGCGACACCAAGGTGATTTGTCCGATCACCGATGCGTTTGTCGCGCATCACGGCGCCCTCGGCGGCTTTGTGCGTGTGTGGTGCCGCGGCAAGGCGACTGCACGTCAGATCATAGACGAAATTCACGGCATCCCGGGCATCGAGGCGGCGCTGGATCGCGAAACCGTGTGCCGCAGGTACGATTTGCCACCTGACCGCGAAGGCGACGTGGCGGTGATTTCCACCGCTAATGTGTGCATAGGTGCGTCAGAATCGGATCACGATCTGGCCGGACTTAAGGGCCACCGCCTGCGTACGCATGGCGGTGTGTCGGAGTCACAAGTGCCGTTTATTGTGTCCGAGCCGCTCAATGACCGTTACAAACTCAAGGCCGGCGCGGCCACGTTGAAGAGTTATCAAATCTTCGATTTTGCGTTAAACGGCACGGTGCAGTAATGAACGCCACGGTCAGCCTGCCGCGTAGCGGCAAGCTCGCGGTATATGCAGCGCCCAACCAGCCGTTTGAGCTGCAAAGCTTTCCGTTGCGTGAGCCACACGCCGGTGAGGTGTTGGTGCGCATCCGCATGTCGACGATATGCCGCTCCGACATTCATTCCTACCTTGGCCACCGGCCCAATCCCTGCCCTGGTGTGCTGGGGCACGAAATCATCGGCGATATCGTTGCATTGGGCGCCAGCGTCAATGCCGACATGCGCGGCACGCGCCTGGCGGTGGGTGACCGCATTACTTGGAGCGAGTATTTCATCCCCGGGCCTAACTATTACACCGAAGTGCTGGATCTGCCGCAGAAGTCGCACGGCGTCGACAAGTATGGTCATATGGCCGTAACCACCGCGCCGCATCACCATGGCGGTTTCGGTGAATACTGCTATGTGCTGCCACAGTCGTGGATACTTAAACTGCCGGCGGAACTCAGCGATGAAGAAGCCACCCCCATCAACTGCGGGGTGGCGACCATGATCTGCGTCACCGAGCGCGCCGAAATCGGCATGGGTGATGCCGTGGTGATACAGGGCTTGGGGCTGTTGGGCCTATACGGCGCGGCGATAGCCAAGGCAAGGGGCGCGCGTCTGGTGATCGGGCTCGACACCGTTGCCGCCCGGCGTGAGATGTCGGCGCGCTTTGGTGTCGATCACACCTTTGATCCAGCTACAGCCTCAGACAAGGATCTGATCAAGGCCGTGCGCGAGTTATGCGCGCCGGAAGGCGCGGACGTGGTGATCGAAGTCTGCGGGTATCCGGAAGTGATCCCGTCCGGTATTGAATATTTGCGCACCGGAGGGCGTTATGTGATGGCCGGCGTGGTGAACCCGGACGCCAATGTCACCATCGATGTCAATCGCATCCTGCGTAAGCTTCTGACGCTGCGCGGGGTGCACAACTATCACCCGCGCAATCTGATCGAAGCGCTGGATTTCGTGCACGCCAACCGCAAGCGCTTTCCGTTTCATGATCTGGTCGACGGCAAGTATCCGCTTGACCAGGTCGGCAAAGCCATGCAGGACGCCGCCGAGCGGCGCGTGTTGCGTGCGGCGATTGTGCCTTGAACACTTGAGAGGTTGACCATGACAGCGAACGCGGCGGCAACGGAACCTGATCTCGGCTACACGCCCAAAGGTCTCTACATAGGCGGCAAATGGGAAGCGGCGGCCGATGGGCGCACCTTTGCCTCATTCAGCCCGTCCACCGGACGCAAGCTCGGCGAAGTGCCGTACGCCGGCGTGGCCGATGTGGATCGGGCGGTGCAGGCGGCGAAAAAAGCGTTTGCCGAATGGCGGCTCGTGCCCATGCGCGAGCGCGCGAAGTGCCTGGAAGCGCTGGCGCGGCGCATCCGCGAGCAACGCAACGAGCTGGGCATGATGGATGCTGTGGATGCCGGCAATGCCGTCGTTGGCATGCGCGGCGACATGGATTGCACAGCGGATAGCCTGGATTATTTCGCCGGCCTGGTGACGGAGATCAAGGGCGAAACCAGTTCGCAGGGGCCACGCCACCTAAATTTCACGCGGCGTCAACCCTATGGCGTGGTGGGCAAGATCAATCCGTTCAATCATCCGTTCCGTTTTTGCGCGGAAAAAGCCGCGGCGCCACTCGCAGCGGGCAATTGCCTGGTGATCAAAGGTTCGGAGCAAGCGCCGCTGTCGAGTTTAAGACTCGGTGAGTTGTGCGAAGGCTTGTTTCCGCCGGGCGTGGTAAACATCGTCACCGGCGACGCGCTCACCGGCGAAGCGCTGGTGCGGCATCCCGATGTACCGCGCATCGGTCTGGTGGGTTCGGTGGAGGCGGGACGCAAGGTGGCCATGGCGGCCGCCGCGGGACTCAAGCGTGTGAGCCTCGAATTGGGCGGCAAGAATCCGATCATCATCTTTCCCGACGCCGACCCGAAGGCTGCCGCTGCGGCGGCGATCAAGGGCATGAATATGAACCGGCAGGGGCAGTCGTGCAGTTCAACCTCGCGCGTGTTTGTGCATGAGTCGCTGCACAAGCCGGTGTTGGAGGAAATTGTGCGGCTTGCCGAGGCCCTGCCGGTGGGCTTTCCGTGGATCGAGAAAAACGAACTGGGGCCCATCGTTTCGGAGAAGCAGTACACGCGCGTCACCGGCTTTATCGATGCCGGCAAGCGCGAAGGCGCCCGGCTGATGACGGGTGGCGGCAAACCCGCGGCGCCGGAGCTGCAAAACGGTTTTTTTGTGATGCCGACGGTGTTCGATGGCGTGACGCAGAGCATGCGCATCGCCAACGAGGAGATTTTTGGCCCGGTGATGTCAGTGATGACCTGGCGCGACACCGAAGACATGCTGGCGCGGGCGAACAGCCTGAGTTACGGGCTGACCGCCGCCATCGTCACGCAGAACCTCGCGCAAGCGATGGAAACGGCCGAGCGTGTCGAGGCCGGCTATGTCTGGATCAACGGCAACGGCCGCTATCTGGGCGCCCCCTACGGCGGCTGGAAATCCAGCGGTCTGGGGGTCGAGGAAACATTTGAGGAGTTGCTGAGCTACACGCAGATCAAGAACATTCATATGCGGTGGTAGCCGCGACGATGTAACATCAGCGTCATCTTGTCCGGATAGCTTGCGAAGCGAAGTCTGCAAATTAACCGGCACATATCGAGGGAGTAATATGTCCGCAACGATTTTGAAATGGGCGCGCAACACGATGCTGCTCGTGTGCGCGCTGGCGGCATCGCTAGCGTACGCGCAGGTGCGCGAGCTTCGCGTCGGCGTGGCCTCCCATGTGCGCACACTCGATGTGCAGGAAATGACCAGCAATTCGGGCGCTTCGTTTCTTTACCAGATATTCGACACGCTGATCGAGCGCGACAATCACGCGGCGCCCCTCAAGTTTCTGCCGGGGTTGGCGACAAGCTGGAAAATGGTGACGCCCACGACCATGGAGCTGAAACTGCGCGATGGCGTGATCATGCACGACGGCGCCACGCTGGATGCGGAAGATGTCAAATTTTCGCTCGAGCGCGTGCTCGACGGCAAAGACCCGCGTTACGGCAGCGCGCGCGGACGCTTTTTTTACAACCTGAAGAGTGTCGAGGTAATCGACCGCCTGACGGTGCGCGTGCATACGCATCGTCCTGATCCGCTGCTGGAAACGATACTGTCGGCGCGCAATGCCGGCATCGCCTCCAGGAAGCATGTGGAGAAAATCGGCAGGGACAAATCGGGTCTCATGCCGATTGGCTCCGGCCCGTATCGCGTGGAGGGCTTCAAACCCAACGAAGTGCTGGCGCTCACGCGGCACGAGCGCTTCTGGGGCGAACGCCCGCCGTTTGATCGCATCACGTTCACGCGTATTCCGGAGGTCGCCGCGCGCATCACTGCGCTGGTCAATCGCGAGGTCGATTTCATCACCAACGTGCCGCCCGACCAGGAAGGCGCCGTGACCCGCGTCAAGGGATTCAAGCTGGTCGGTGCGCCGCTGCCGGTGTTTCATATTTGGGTGCTCAACATGAGTCACCCGGTGACCGCCAATCCGGATTTGCGCAAGGCATTGAACCTCGCCGTCGATCGCGAAGCGTTGGTCAAGGGGCTATGGGGCGGGCGTGGTTTTGCTCCCAAAGCGCATCAGTTCAAGGAGTATGGCGAGCCCTTGTTTATGCCCGATCTTGCGCATTACCGCCACGACCCGAAGCAGGCGCGTGAGCTGCTGAAAAAGGCCGGTTACAAAGGAGAGCAAATCACCATCACGTTTTTCCCCGAGTACTACCTCTACGGCAACCATGCAGCAGTGGCAGTGGCGGATATGTGGAAAAAAGTCGGTATCAACGTCAAATTGCAAATGAGCGAGCCGGTGTTCAGCGACGCCGACCATACCAAGGTGATGATTCAACCTTGGTCCAATCCGCTGTACTACCCGGATCCGATGGGCGTGTTCGATACGCACTGGTCCGCCAGCAGCTGGGTGGTGAGAAAAGGTTTGTGGAAGCCGTCTCATCCGGAATGGGCGCCGACGTACGAAAAGGCGCGCTTTTCCACCCAAACCAACGAACGGCGCGACGCCTATCGCAAGCTGCTGCATTTGGCGGATGCCATGAGCGGCTGGATCGTGTTGTATCAACCGTACGAAGCCTACGCGATGAACGAAAACATCGATTGGCGTATACCCAGCGCGCAGCGTCCGTACAAGCTGACTTTCCGCGCTGGCCAGATCAGCTACAAGAGCCGGTAGCGCAGGCTAGACCACGAGTCCCGACATGCTACGATTTCTGGCTTGGCGATTGGGACGCGCGGCGTTGACGGTGCTGCTGGTGCTTGTCGCCTGCTTTGTGGCGATACGCGCGACCGGCTCGCCGCTCAGTGTTCTCTATCCCGAGGACGCCACGCCCGAGCAGGCCGTGCTGCTCGCGCAGCAATGGGGGCTTGACCGCAGCCTGCCGGAGCAGTTCGGCGTGTATATCGCCAATCTCGCGCGCGGTGATTTTGGCGTGAGCATTATCGAGCGCCGCCCGGTTACGCGGATTTATGCCGAGAAACTGCGGCCGACGCTGCAACTCGCGGCGCTGGCGTTGGTGATCGGCATTGTTGTCGGCATTCCATTGGGCGTGGTGGCGGCGCTGCGGCGCGGCAAGGTGGCGGCGCGTGCGGCGATGGCGGTGGCATTCACCGGCTATGCCGTGCCGCATTTCATTATCGCCATCCTGCTGATACTCCTGTTCAGCTACCACCTGAACTGGCTGCCGAGCACGGGTGCGGCGACGCCGCAGCATTACATTCTGCCGGCGGTGACGCTGGCGTTGCCGTTGATCGCCGCCATTGCGCGTTACATGCGCAGCACCATGCTCGACGTGATGAATCAGGATTATGTGCGCACGGCGCGCGCCAAGGGGGTGGCTGAGCCGCGCGTGGTGACGCTGCATGTGATGCGTAACGCGCTGCTGCCGCTGATCACGGTGCTGGGGCTGGAAGTCGCGGGGTTGATCAACGGTTCGCTGATTGTCGAAACCGTGTTTTCCTGGCCGGGGCTGGGCAAGGTATTGACCGGCTCGGTGTCGCGCCGCGATTTTCCGGTGTTGCAGTTCGGGGTAATCGCCTATGCGATGGCAGTGGTGGCGATTAATTTTCTGGTGGATGCGCTGTACGCGGTGGCCGATCCGCGGGTGCGAGTCGAATCATGAACGCCGTGCTGAGCAGCGCCACCGCGCCAGCCGATAGCGCACCCGAATTCTCGCTGCGGCGCCGGCTGTCGTTTCGCCGCATGCCGGCCAGCATCAAGGCATGCGCGATGCTGGCGGTGCTGCTGGCGCTGGTCACGGTGTTTGCGCCATGGCTCACGCCGCATGATCCCGACGCCACGCAGATCCTTGCCAAGCTCAAGCCGCCGGCGTTTATGGCGGGCGGCGAGAGTACTCATGTGTTCGGTACCGACCAGGTCGGGCGCGATTTGCTGTCGCGCTGCCTGTACGGCGTGCGCGTGAGTGTGGGCATCGCGCTGCTCGGTCTGATCATCGGTTGCCTGATTGGCACCACCCTGGGCGTTATCAGCGGCTTGTTCGGGGGCATGGTCGACCGCGTGATCATGATGCTGGTCGACGTATTTATATCCGTGCCCAATCTGCTGATTGTGCTGGTGGGCGTGGCGGCCTTTGGCACGGACATCCTGGTGCTGGTGTTTTTGATCGGGCTCGCGCGCTGGGAGACTTACGCGCGCGTGGTGCGCGGGCAGGTGTTGCAGGTGCGCGAGATGCCTTACATCGAAGCCAGCCGCGCACTCGGCGCCGGTCACGCCTGGATAGCGACGCGCCATGTGCTGCCCAATATCGCTTCGCCGCTGATTGTGCTGCTGACGCTGAACTTCCCTTCGATATTGCTGCTGGAATCGTCGCTGTCGTTTCTCGGCATCGGCGTGCAGCCGCCGACAGCGTCGCTCGGCAGCATGGTGGGTGACGGACGCGATCATTTGATCTTCGCCTGGTGGGTCGCCGTGGCGCCGGCGTTGATGATCGTGGCGATCACCTTTGTGGTGCAGATGCTGGGCGATTGGCTGCGCGACGTGATGGACGTGCGCATCGATGACTGAGCGCACGGCAAAACGCGATGCGGTGCTCGACGTGCGCGGGCTTAATGTGCATATCACAAGCGACGACGGTGAGTTGTGCGCGGTGGCCGACGCTACGTTCCGCGTGCACGATGGCGAAACGCTGGCCTTGGTGGGCGAATCCGGCGCTGGCAAATCCATGACGGCGCTCGCCATCATGCGTCTGGCGCAGTCGGCCCATATTCGTTTGAGCGGGGAAATTCTGTTGCGCGCGGGTGGCGGTGGCGCCGTCAACCTGCTCGCGCTAGATCCATTGGCCATGCGTGATGTACGCGGGCGGCTCGTGTCGATGGTGTTTCAAGAGCCGATGACTTCGCTTAATCCCGTGCTGCGCGTGGGCGAACAAATCGCCGAAGCCATCGTGTCGCACGAGGCCATCGGCTGGCCCGCGGCGCGCACCCGTGCACTCGACATGCTGCGTCTGGTCGGCATCGCCGATGCAGAGGCGCGGCAGCGGGCATTTGCGCACGAGCTGTCAGGCGGCATGCGCCAGTGTGTGATGATCGCCATTGCGCTGGCATGCCGGCCGCGGTTGTTGATCGCGGACGAGCCCACTACGGCGCTTGATGTCACGGTTCAGGCGCAAGTGCTGGCCTTGATTCGCTCGCTGCAGCGCGAGCTGGGCATGGCCGTGCTGTTTATCACGCATGATCTGGGCGTGGTGGCGCAAATGGCAGATCGCGTGGCGGTGATGTACGCGGGACGCATCGTGGAAGAGGCGCCGGTGCGCGCCTTGTTCGAATCGCCGTGCCACCCGTACACGCAAGGCCTGCTGCGTTCCATGCCCAATGCCGCGCGCGTGATGCGCGGGCGGGGCATCGCACCGATTCGCGGATCGATGCCGAGTCTTACGCGCCTGCCGCGGGGCTGCGCGTTTCACCCGCGTTGCGAGCGTGCCGAGCCGGGGCGCTGCGATGGCGATGTGCCGGCGCTTGATAGCGTGGACGACCAGCGTGCGGTGCGTTGTTGGCGCTGGCGCGAACCGGCGTTGGCTGCCACGGAGGTTGCATGATGCCGGCGCGCGAACTGGTCAAGGCAGCGCAGGTGAGCGTCACCTTCGACGTGCGCCGCGCCGGGGGGCGCCGTCGCGCGTTCCAGGCGGTGCGCGCGGTCGACCTCAGCGTCTACGAGGGCGAGGTGCTGGCGCTGGTGGGGGAATCCGGTTCCGGAAAAACC
>SYEN01000485.1 GCA_005800795.1 Burkholderiales bacterium
ATCGACATCAGGTTGCGCAGATACATGCTGGTGGGCGCGGCGAACGATTCATGCAGCGTGATCGTGGGAAACTCCACCGGCAGCCCGCCGGACAACATCACGCCGCGTTTCACCGCCTCGATCAGCTCCGGCACATTGCGGTGGCAGGCATTAAACCCGCTGAAGGTCTTAGTGATGCCGATGATGGGCCGGTCGAGCGCGTCGTCGGTGTAGCCCATCGCCTTGACGAAGGCTTTGCGCAAAAACAGTGAAAACTCCTCGTCGCCATATGCGGTGAGGCCCTTGCGCATGCCGCGTTTGGGGGATGCCATGATGGTTGTCCTTTTGTAAATCCGGGGATTCCGGTGTTTCCGGGTCCGGTTGAAAGCACGCTATTTTAGCGTTGCCGCCACTGCCGGCAAAATAGCGGTTGCTATCCGTTGTGGCCGCGCTTGACTATCGCGGAAATCGAACGATGCGCGCACGGTACGCGAACGGTGCGTCTATTTTTTAAAGCCCGCCTCACGCGCCACGCGCTCGTAACTGGCCAACAGGCGAACAATCACCTGCTGATATTCGTCCGGCGGGATGTGCGCAGGCACGAAATTGATGGTGTCGAACGGCTTGCGTACTTCGGGCATCTCCAGCACGCGTGCGAGATCGCGGCTGATTTTTTCGAGCACGGGCTTTGGTGTTCCCGCTGGCGCCATCAAACCATGCGTGGATTCTCGTTCAAAGTGGGGCAGAATTTCGAGCACCGTGGGCACGTCGGGTAGCTGCGGCGCGCGTTTGGGCGTGACGACGGCCAGCGGCACGATCTTGCCATCATGGATCATCGGCAACGAGGCGCCCAGGCTGGGAATGCCGTAGTGCACGCGCCCGGTGACGACTTCGATAATCAACTCGGGCTGGCCCTTGAAGGCGACATGCTGCGGTTTGATCCCGGCGGCCATGTTAAAGCGCACAGTGGTCATGTGCACGCCGCTGCCCGCGCCAGTGGAACCGAAAAAGAATTTGCCCCCGCCCGCGTTGGCCGCGGCGATCAGTTCCTTCAACGTTTTGATGTTAAGCGACGCCGAGGTCGCCATCACGCTGGTCGGATAGCCGATCTGCGCCACCGCGACAAACTCCCTGATCGGATCGTAGGGCGATTTCGCCGTGTGTACCGTGTTGGCCACGAATGACGAAGAAATCATGCTCAGCGTGTAGCCGTCGGGCGTGGCCTTGGCCACCAGCGCATTCGCAATCGACCCGCCCGCGCCGGAGCGGTTTTCGTACACCACGGTCTGTTTCCACAACTCGGCGAGTTTGGGGCCGATGGTGCGTGCGGTGAAGTCCGTCGCACTCCCAGGCGAAAAGCCGATCATGATGCGCACCGGCCGCACGGGCCATTCCTGCGCTGTTGCTGCCGCCGGCACAACGATTGCAGCCCCGGCGAGCCACGACAAACACCCCCAACGTGTCCAACGTGCAATAGCTCTCATGGCACTCACTCCTTGTAAATAAAACCAACGCAGGAGAAAGACTCAGGGAAATGCGAGCAACGCTTGCCGCGATTCAAAAACGCGCCGTCGCGGCGACGGGTTGACGCACGCGCGGCATTATTGCACCCACGGCGCTCGTGGAGCGACAACTACAAGAAACCAGATTGCCGTATTGACAAATAATTCAATAAAAACCAATACTTACATAATCACTGATTTAATTCATCACGGTGCTCGACTCGGGTGACGGGGGTTGTTGAGTGCCGGATCTAATGCGGGACAACCAACCCTCTAAGCCGCGGGACGCGCCTCCACGACAACCGTACTGGCAGGCGCTTTGTAGGGCTCGGCGCCGCCAACTTCAGCCAGTGCCGCAGCTACTTTTTCCACAACACTTTCAATCGAGACGCCACGCTGCTCGATTAACAATGATCGTGGTGTGCCGCGAATCTGCCCAACCGCCAGGTCATAGGCACTAACTCTATCAACCTGAATTTGTTTGGTCTCGATGCGTTGTTCGCGAAATCCGGCCTCGTCGAGCAATTGTCGCAGCAGAGCCGGATCGTGCATTTCATAGGGAACACGGAAACGCATTTCCGTGTCGCCGGGGAAAAGCCCTTCGATGACTTCCGCGTAGACCACCGCGTGCGGATTCGCCTCGATGCGATCCTACACAATAAACAGCAGGGTGCCGTTCTCCTTCAGCACGCGGCGTGCTTCCCTGAACACCGCGCGCCGATCCGGCACGAACATGACGCCGAACGCACACACCACCGCGCCAAACTCGCCATCCGCAAACGGCAAACGCGTCGCGTCTGCCTCACGCCATTCTATGCCCTCGCCAGGAGCCAGCTTGTTGCGTGCGTATTCCAGCATCGGCTTACTGATGTCACTGGCCACAACCCGGCACGCCGGGTTGAGGTGTTCACGAATTCGCCGGGTGACGATGCCCGTGCCACACGCGATTTCTAACACGTGGCCCGGCGGATTTTCCGGCAATCGCGCGACAAGATCGGCGGCAAAGGGTTCGAACCATGCCGGCCCCATACATCGGTCGTAGTACTCAGGGATTGTTCCGCCAAAATTTGAAGACGTGTTCACCATGCCATCCCTCCCGGTTTGTCGTTGTTTGTGTTTGAGGCAACATTGAACGTCATGCTGCCAGCTTTTGCAAAAGACATGGCGCAGCACTTCCACGCAGCAACCCATCTCCCAAATCGCGCCAGAATATTATAAAAATAATTCAATAAAATCACATACTTAGAGCGACATCACTCTATCGGTTTCTTGACGCCCTCAAACAAACGCAGCGGGGCATCTTGAAATCAAATCACCCCCGGCACAATTGATTCAATTGATTCGCGTGCCCTACAGCAGTCTGAAAGCCAAAATAGCAGTAATCGTCGGCGGCAGCGCGGCTATGAACAAACCCAGAGGACTGATGGCCTCGTCTTCGAATTGCCCTTTCAGAATGGCATATCCCGCCGGGTTCGGTGCGTTGGCAATCACGGTCAGGCCGCCGCCTGTCAAAGCGCCGGCCACCACCGCGCGTTTGAATTCTTCGCTCAAGCCTTCGACCTGCGAAGCCAGGTAGGTGAGCGCAGCATTGTCCGTCACGGCCGTCAATACGGTCGCGCCGTAGTAGACCGTGTCGGCGTTCAGGCTGCGCAGCAACGGTTCGAGCCACCACTGCTGCTGCCCGCCCAACACGACAAGGCCAGCCAGGAAGAAGGCGACCAGCAGTCCCTCGCGAAGAATCAACCTATCCTGATATTGCGGGTAGGCGGTAGCAAAACCCATGAAGAACAGAAACAGACCCATGAACACAGCCGGATGGTGGGCGAAAACAACGATACCCGCCAAAAAAAGCAAATGCACCAGCAGCACCGGCCCCGGGATGCCCGGCGCGGCATTGCCCTTGCCCTTGTCCAGCACAGCCAATTCTCGCCGGAACACGAACGCTGTGATCCCGGCATTGACAGAAACGGCAAGAGCCATCTTCCAGCCGAAGTGGGTCAACATGTAAACAATATCCCAGTTCCACTTTCCCGCGACCATGAGGACTGGAGGAGCGGCAAAAGGTGTGAGTGATCCGCCAATGGAAATGTTGACGAACAGCACGCCAAGCGTCGCGTACTTCAGCTTCTGCGAAACGGATGCCTTGTACACCCGCTCGCGCAGCATCAGCGCGGCCAGGGTCATCGCCGCCGGCTC
>SYEN01000486.1 GCA_005800795.1 Burkholderiales bacterium
CATGGCATTGCACGCGCGGCCGACGCCGCAGGTGACCGTCAAAAAGCCGCGCTATTCTTCAAACGGTTGGCCGCACTGGCGAAAAACAGCGACGGCGCGCGCCCCGAACTGGCGCAGGCGCGCTCGTATATTGCGCAGCGATAGATGGCGTTATTCTTTTTTGGGCAGGCGGCAGGTAGCGTATCCCACCACGGAATCAACACGCAAACGGTGGGGGCGATACGCGCATTGCAGTGGGCGGCGTTCATCCTGATCACGTGCCTGGTGTCCTGGGGTTTGCGCGCCGAACCCTACGAAGACAACCCCGCCGCTTCCGCCAGCGACCCGGATTACGCTGCAGGCAAGCTGGCCATCGAAAAGAAAAATTGGCCGGAGGCCATCAAGCGTTTTCAGCAAGCCGCGCTGCGCGACCCCGACAGCGCCGACCTGAATAATTATATCGGCTACTCCTACCGCAACCTGAAGCAGATGGATTTGTCATTCAAGCACTATTATCGCGCGCTGGCGCTCAACCCGCGCCACCGGGGAGCGCACGAATATATCGGCGAGGCCTACTTGATGATGGGCGAAGTCGCAAGCGCGGAACGCCACCTCGCGGCGCTGCGCGAGGTTTGTTTGATCCCCTGCGAAGAGCTGGACAAGCTCGACAAAAAGATAATCGCCTACCGCGCGAAAATCAAGTGACAAAATGACGACAAGACGCAATGTAATTCTCGGTTCGGTTGGCGCCGCCGCCGGACTCGGCGCCTGGTGGTACTCACAACGGACGCCGGCGCCCGTTCCGTCAACGCCATTCAAACCCACCGCTGATTTCCCCAACCGCCTGCGCGTGCCCGGTGCCGAGGGCTTTTTCGGTGTCTACGATATCGGCCAGCATTTCACCATTTCCGCCAAGGCCGCGCAGCAAGCCATCGTGCCCGGCAAACCCGCCACGCTGCTGGTTTATGAAATCGAGGGGGAGGGCAACAAGGTATGGCGCAACCCCGTGCTGCGTCTGAAAAAAGGCGGCGCGGTCAAAGCCAAGCACTGGAATGGCCTGCCCGACACCAGCATCATTCACTGGCATGGCCTGGTCGTCGACAGCAATAACGACGGCCATCCGCACTATGCGGTGAAAGGTGGCGAGACTTACGAATATCAATTTACGGTACCCAACCGCGCCGCCACCTACTGGTACCACCCGCACCCGCATCACTTCACGGGTAAACAGGTTTATCTGGGCCTCGCGGGGTTTTTCATAGTCGAGGATGACGACGAAATCGCATTGCAAAAAGCGCTCGATCTAAAGCTGGGCGAAACCGACATTCCGCTGATGCTGCACGACCGCCGGCTCGATGCGCAGGGGCAACTCGTCTTCAACCCCACTGACGAAGACAAGGCCGACGGCTTCCTTGGCGAACAAGTGTTGGTGAACTGGACGCCGAAGCCCCACTTCGAGGCGGCAACGCGGTTGTATCGCTTCCGATTGCTTAACGCCTCGAACGCGCGGATGTACAAGTTGGCCATTCTGAATGGCAAGGAACCGGTGGAGTTTCAGGTCATTGCCAGCGACGGCGGGCTGCTCAACACCGCACAAAAAGCGCGCGAGATATTTTTGTCACCCGGCGAGCGCGTGGAAGTGTTGCTGGATCTGCGCCTTGCCAAAGTGGGCGATGCGCTGACACTCGCCAGCCTTGGCTTTGACCCGATGGAGCATGAAGAAGGCCCGCCGGGAACGGAGAAAAAAGACGAAAAGAAAGAAAGCAAGCCGGCAGATAAATCCGCTCACGCCATGCATGGCAAAGCGGACGCCAAGGCAGCCGATAAAGGTGACAAGAAAGCCGAGACCAAGGGCAAACCCGATATCCCCGAAATCGGTGTCGCGATGGACGTGATGCGCATACACGTCACGAGCAAGGTCGCCTATGACCGTGCCGTGCCCGCCAAGCTATCCACAGTGATGCCGACGCCCGCCAACTGCGGCACCGCGCGTACCATTTACCTCGATCACGAAAAAATGGTGTGGCGTATCAACGGCCAGACCTACACGCACGAAGCTACGCCCATCACCGTGAAAAAAGGCGCCGTTGAAGTGTGGGAAATTAAGAACGCCGCTGCCAGCATGCCGCACCCGTTTCATATCCACGGCTTTCAGTATCAGGTGCTGGAACGCAAGGGCAGCCCGGAGCAGCAGAAGAAACTCGCCGTCAACGCACAGGGCCTCGCCGTCACTGATCTTGGCTGGAAGGACACCGTACTGGTATGGCCCGGTGAAAGTGTATGTATCGCCATCGACTTCAGCCACGACTTCTACGGCAATCAGGTCTACATGATCCATTGCCACAATCTTGAGCACGAGGATCAGGGCATGATGTTGAACCTCAAGATTGAGGCGTAGCTGATGTTATGTAAGTTATTGATTTATATAAATATTTTATATCCAGTGGCGGCAGGTTATTGCCGGGCTTCAAACATCGCCAAACTTGAATCCGATCTTCTGTAAACCCTCCAGTGCGGATTTGCCGTATTCAGTCTCGATTTCCTTTGCCAGACTTGGTGCGTAGGCAATCGGATCGATCTGCTCTTCGGTTTCCGGCACGATCATCACCAGCAGCCGGCCGACCTCGTCGGAGATGTTGAAGAACATGCGATTCTCGCCACGCGGCACCGATACGAAGTCGTTGGGTTCCAGCACGGTTTTGTGTTGACCGTTATCGCCCCACGAAATCTCGAAGCGCCCGCTGAGGCAAAAAAAGTTTTCCACCGTGTTCAGGTGCCGGTGCAGCCCCGGCCCGTTGTGTGGCTCGCATTCCGCGATGGAGACCACCAGTCCGCGCGGCCCCTTGACCGGCGCACCCGCGCTGCGGCCCTGGTATTCGACCGGCGCCATCACCGGGTAGACCTTGCGCGCGGTCACCTTCTCCACTGCGCCCGGCGGAATATTGTGTGCATCCAGATTTTGCCGCTGGTAGGTTTGCAGCTTGTTAAATCGCGCGACGCGGGTGGATTCCATTTGTTCGGGGGTGAGGGATGGATTAGTCATAGCCAAGTCTCCGGTTGAATTGCGTGAGTATGAACTTAAAACGGCTGGATCATTTGCGCGGCGCTGACTTCGTGGCGCGCTTGGGTTTCCCGATATGATACGTGAGCGCTGCTGCGACGCAGGTGGTCAAAGCGATGGTGGGCAGCACGTCGTCCATGCCGAACACCAGTGCGCGATCGCCATCGAAACGAAATTTCCCGGGGAATCTTTTGCGAAACGTGGCAACCAGATTCGTACGGCAATGAAAGTACATCGCGTAATGATCCGGCGTCCTGGCTTTCCAGTCGATGCGTACCGTGCTGCCGCTGCCATTCTTGGTGACGTAAGCCGGCTCCCCCCACTTGAGTGTTTCTCCCACGTTGCCGACATTCGGCGTGGTCGCCGCTATAGAGAGTATTAACCCGCGCAGCGCCATCAGCTTGTCACGCACGGGGGGCGGATAGGCGTCAAACTTCGCGGCAACGCCCCGGGTGCTGGATCAGCGGCTCC
>SYEN01000487.1 GCA_005800795.1 Burkholderiales bacterium
AGCGGCAGCCACGCCGTCACCGGAATCGGCCGCAACAAGGACAAGGTCGGGTCGAGCATCTGGCGGATAATCTTGACCTTGCCGATCATCAGGCCCAAGGGAATACCGATCACGATCGCCAGAGCGAAGCCGCCATACACACGCTGCATCGAAGCCAGCAGATGCGTGAGGATGGTGCCGCTAAAGGCATCGTTGTGAATGCCGCCAAAAGTGAAATCCCACATCATCACGCCCACCTGATACGGCGTGGGCACGAGTTTGGTGCCCGTGGTTACCACCAACTGGTGCCACAGCAGCACCAGCAGGATGGGAAACGCAACGCCGAGCAGCACGCTCTGCACGCGTTCCGGCATCCAGGGCGCGCGCGTGGCGGTCACGATCGCAGGCTTGGCGTCCGCCGTGGCGGACGTATCAGGCAGCGGCGAAGGAATGGCGGACACGGCGCGAATCCCGCTTGAGTTACTTCTTGGCCGGCGCCGGCGCGTCAGCCGGCATGAATTTCGTGTTGATGAAGCGGTCGAAATTCGGCAGTTCGCGGATCTGCTTTTTCTCGAGCATCAGCGCGCCATAGGCCTTGGCTCGCTTGATGAACTCGTCGTTGATCCGCCACGTCAGCTCCACGTTGGGCGCGGCCAGTTCGATGGATTTTTGTTGTTGCCCGAGCTTTTGCATCGTCATCTTGACCATCTCGGCGCGATTGCTCATGGCGAATTCGGTGGCCTTGCGATGCATATCCACCATGATTCTCACCAATTCGGGATTTTTGTCGATCATCTCCTGGCGCGTCGCCCACACCATATTGAGTGAACCAATCGCCGTGCTGTACGGGTACTCGACGATGCGCCCCACGCCATTGGCCAGACTGATGCCGGGGCCGGGCTCCGCACCCACATAGGCATCGATGTCACCGCGCGCCAGCGCTGGCGCCATGTCCGAAAACGGCAGACGGATGGGCTGGATATCCTTGATGCTCATGCCCTCGGCCTTCAAACGCTCGAGAATCACCACCTCCTGCGTGGAACTGGGCCATATGGCGACTTTTTTGCCCTTCAAGTCCTTGATGGTCTTGATGTCCGATTTCACGCTGGCTACCACGGCCATGCCGCCATTGCATTGCGGCGCGAAGATCACCACCGGCTCGCCCGCCGCCGCGCCCAACATCGCCGCCGCGATGCCAAAGGTGGCGAAATCGACCGTCCCCGTCACCACGGCGTTCTTGCTATCCGTCGGTGTCTCGAAGGGGATCACCTCGATCTTGTAACCCGGCGGCGCGAATTGCTGATAAAAGTGAGGCGTGATCGAATGAATCAGCTTAAGCGCGCCGACCTTGATGACTTTTTCCTGCGCCTGCGCGGTCGCGGAGATTGCAAGCAGGGGAGCCGCCATCATCAATGCGATGGCCGACAACAGCGTTCTGCGGTACTTGGACATACAGGTCTCCTGGTTAACGACATGGGGCATGCCTCGCAGGCCCACTTGCTGTTAAGCAACCATCGTGCCAAGCAAAAAATCGTTAAAAAACAATTAGTTACAACATACGTGCAATTCGCGGAGCGTCGTTATGGTGCAGCTCGAACCGTGACGCACCACGAACGCGCAATGAATCTCAGGCAGCGGCAAGCTCTGTGGCCAGTTGCGCCAGCGCGCCATCGGTGCACGCCAACGATTCCAGTATGGTGAAGTGATTCAGCAAGGGCAGACACACCAGCCGCCCCGGTAACGCCGCCTGCGCACGCGCCGTCGCGTATGCCCCGGATTGGCGTTGCAACTCGGGCAACTCCGAGGCGCCACAAGCCAGCATCAGCGGCGCGGAACGTCCGGGAATGTTCGACAACGGGCTCAAACGGCGTACGTCGCTCTGCGTGAGTTTCAACTTTTCGTTCAGGTAGTTCAACCGCACGGGTTCCAGATCAAAAATGCCACTGATCGCAAGCCCGCCACTGACAGCGGGCTCATCCATCACCATCGCCGTCAAATGCCCGCCCGCCGACCAGCCCGATACGATGATGCGGCCTGGATCGCCACCGAATTCGCGCGCATGATCCGCGATCCAGCGCACCGCCGCGCGCACCTCGGTGACGATGCCCGCCAGCGTGATGTCCGGCGCCAGGGTATAGCCCGGCAGCGCCACGTGCATGCCATGCGCCAGCGGGCCGCGCGCGATAAAACTGAAGGTCTCCTTGGCGCGCATCTGCCAATAACCTCCGTGGATAAACACCAGCACCGGCGCATCCCTTGCTCCCGCGAAATAATCGATGCGGTTACGCTCGGCCCGGCCATAACGCAAATCCAGATGTTGCGGCATTTCCGCACGCAGACGCCGGCTGCGCTCGTCAAAATCCGCCAGCAGCAGAGCGCTGTTACTAACCGCCGCGGTGTTGTCGTAGGCCGCATCCAGCGCCGCTCTGTCCATGCCGCGATACAAGACGGTCATGATGCTTTGCCGGCGGCCAGATACGCACGCCAGCCGCCATAAGACGTGATATCGGTTGCATCGTCCAGCGCATGCGGCTCGCACACAAACCCCTTTACCGAGCGGCCATCGGCCAGTTCCAGCGTGCCAATGCCCAGCGGCGGCGGCACTTCCGCCACGAAGGCGCCAAACGCGGCTAGCGTCATCGCCCACAATTCCACCGCGATCGCCGCGCCGCCCAAGCCCACTTTGCGCAGGCCCGGCTTGGGCGGCGCGGTATTGGGCAAGGCGTATAAGCGGTACTGCGGTGCGGTATGAGTGGCTTCCACCAGGCTCGCTCCGCGCGAGGTCAGTTGGTGATTAAGCGGCAGGCCCGATAAATGCGCGCCCACCACCGCAACGACGATCTCGCCATTTGCCCGCCTGTGCACAGACTTCAGCTCGGGCAACGCATGGCCGGTCGCGCCCATGCTCAGGCCGCTGGCGCGATGCATGCGCTCACCAAGATCCATTAGCAGCGCTTCACCATGTGCGTGCGTGATGAGCGTGACACCGGCGGGCAGCCTATCCCCGCGAAATGGCCCCGGCACGGCCAGCGCGCTGAGGTCAAACAGATTCACAAAATTGGTGTAATGCCCCAGATGCGCGTTGCGTGCCACCGGGGCCTCGGCAATTTGCGCATGTGTATAGATGGTGGGTGTAGTGGGCAGCACAAGCACATCCATCTTTTGCCATTCCCGCGCGGCGGCGTGTTTCAGCGCGGCCAACTGATATTGCGCCTTGAATGCCTCCACCGCACTCCAGCGAGTGGCACCGCTGACGATGCCGCTGACCACAGGATCCACCGCGCCCGCATGCGCGTCAACGAATTCGCCCACCGCTGCATAGCGCTCCGCCACCCAAGGGCCTTCATACAACAAGCGTGCGGCATCGGCGAACGGCTGATAGCCAATCTCCACCAGCGTGGCGCCCGTCCCTCTCAGGCAGTCAAGCGCCTTGTTGAAGGCCGCTCGCGCGAGATCATCGCCATGGAACTGCAACTCACTGGCGGCGGGCACGCCACAGCGTAGCCCGGCAGCGCCGCGCGAGGGCATGGGCGCGCCGCCACGCGCGTGCACGTCAAGCGGATCACGCCGGGCCATCAACTCGAGTACTTGTGCGGCGTCACTGCAATTCAAGGCGAACACGGACACACAGTCCAGCGAGCGGCAGGCGGGCACCACGCCACGCGTGCTCACCAGTCCCAACGTGGGCTTTAGACCGACAAGATTGTTAAACCCTGCCGGCACGCGGCCC
>SYEN01000488.1 GCA_005800795.1 Burkholderiales bacterium
CGCCAGCATCGTTTGCATCACACCGTGCGCGTAGGCAACCGTCTGTTTGCCGGCTGCTGGCATGGCGGCGTGCGCATTGTTGACGTCAACGACATTCGCAAGCCCACCACCATCGGCGCTTACAACTATCACCCGCCGATGCCTGAGCCGTCGCATACCTTCATGGGCCTCACCCAAAAAATCAATGGCCGTGACATTGCCGTGGCCATCGACGAAGAAGACCACGTGCACAGCGACGCCGAAGTCGCCAAACGCCGCGGCCGCCCTCACGCGGCACTGTGGACGTTCGACATTACTGAACCGGCCAACATCAAGCCGATGGGGGTGTTTGAGGTCAGCGAGCTCGAATCACCATGGGCGCGCACCGCACCCGGCCGCTTTGGCGGACATCAGTTTCAGGAGCACTGGAAAGGCGGCGACACGCTGGTATATTGCGCCTGGTTTGCCGGCGGGCTGCGGATTGTTGATGTGGCCGATCCGGCGTCGCCGCAGGAAGTGGGCTGGTACATCCCTGAACCGTGCGGCGGCAAGCCGTGCCCGCAAACCAACGATATCGAGGTGGATGACCGGCGCTTGGTCTACGCTGTCGACCGTTACTGCGGGCTGGATATTCTGGAGTTCAAGCGTTAGTTCTTAACGCGACGGCGCATCGGGCCTGGCTTTCTGCCCCAGCTTGCTTTCAGTCCCGGCCAGAATGTTCTTGATATTCTGGCGGTGGCGGTAGATCAGCAGTACCGCTACCACGGCCACGCTCGCAAAAAACGGGTGTGCCGCACCAAACAGTAGCCACGTGGCGACAGGCGCGAACAACGCCGAGAGTATCGACGCGAACGATGACATGCGGAAAAACGCCGCAATGATCAACCACGTCGAAATGGCGCCCAGCCCCAGGTAAACGCTAAAACCGAACAGCGCACCCAGCGCGGTCGCCACCCCCTTGCCGCCCTGGAAACGGTGAAACACCGGCAGCATGTGGCCGACAACCGCCAACGCACCTGCCAACGCCATCGCCAGCGGCGCGGCTTCAGCAGACGAAAAATGCTGCGCCAGCCACACCGGCAGCCAGCCTTTCAACGCATCGCCCAGCAGCGTGAGCACCGCTGCAGCCTTGTTGCCGGAGCGCAGCACGTTGGTGGCGCCAGGGTTGCCGGAACCATAGGTGCGCGGATCGGGCAGCCGGAACAGCTTGCTGGTGATCACGGCAAACGATATGGAGCCGATGAGATATGCCGCGACGGCGAGAATACCTGTGGTCATGGGAATTCAACTAGAATCAGTGGGCATTTTAGCTGAAACAAAGATTGTCTCCTCTCGCGTTTGCGGGAGAGGATATTTTCACATCTCCTCTCGCGTTTGCGGGAGAGTGTATTTTCACATCCCCTCTCCCGCTTGCGGGAGAGGGAGAACAGCCTTGAAGGCCTCACTCCCGATGGATATCATTTTCATACGCGATTTTCGCCTGAGCATCACCGTCGGCATGTACGACTGGGAGCGCATCGCGCCACAAACCGTGCAGTTTGATCTGGAAATTGGCATCACCGGCAACCGTGCCGCACAAAGCGACACCATCACCGATACCATCGACTACGCCAAAGTGGTGCAGCGCATCGAGGAAAGTCTGCGCGACAACAAAATTCAATTAGTGGAAAAACTGGCGGAACACATCGCGCAGCTGGTCACCGGTGAATTCAAGGCGCCGTGGGTGAAAGTCAGCGTCACGAAATTGGCGGCGCTGAAAAATGTGAAGCAGTTGGGCGTGACCATCGAACGCGGTATACGGGCTTGAAAGTCGTTTAAAATAAATCAATAAAAACAAATACTTAGAACAGATTCATTTGCCTGCCCGCCGTGGCTGGCAGCCGAAATAACGACGTATCCAATGCGGCATTGCGCATCATCCGATCACGCGCCTCATACCCGATGCGCCGTTTGGCAATGGCAAACCGTTTGGACAGTAGCTCGGCAAACTCGCCTTGCCCGCGCATGCGGCTGCCGAAATTCGGATCGTTGTCGCGCCCGCCGCGCAGCTCGTGCACGCGGCTCATCACGTGTTTGGCCTTGAGCGGATAGTGGCGTTCAAGCCAGTCGCGAAACAGCGCCTTCACTTCGAACGGCAGGCGCAGCATCACATAGCCTGCCTGTGTGGCGCCGGCTGCGTAAGCCGCTTCGAGCACGGCTTCGATTTGGTCATCCGTCAGAAACGGAATCACGGGTGCCACCAGCACGCCCACCGGTACGCCGGCCTGCGCCAGGGTGCGTATGGCCGCGATACGGCGCGCGGGCGCAACACAGCGCGGCTCAAGCCGGCGCGCAATGTCGTGATCCAGATTGTTCACCGAGATAAACACGTTCACCAGACGCCGTTGCGCCATCGGCACCAGAATATCCAGATCGCGTTCAACAAGCGCATTCTTGGTGATGATGCCCACCGGCTGATTGAACTCGGCGCACACTTGAAGCACGCCGCGCGTGATGTTCAGCCCACGCTCAGCGGGCTGATACGGATCGGTGTTCGCCCCCAGCGATATCACCTCGCAGCGGTAACCGGGCATCGACAGCTCACGGCGCAGCAGCTCCGCTGCGTTCACCTTGGCGAAAATCTGCGTCTCGAAATCCACGCCGGGCGACAGATTGCGATACGCATGCGTGGGTCGCGCATAGCAGTAAATGCAGCCGTGCTCGCAGCCCTGATACGGATTGACCGACTGCGTAAACGGCACGTCGGGCGATTGGTTGCGCGAGATGATGCTCGCGGCTTTTTCCTCGGTGACGACTGTTTTTAATGCTCGCCCGTCATCATCAGGGTCATGCACCCAGCCATCGTCATAGGCCTCCCGCTCTACTTGCTCGAAGCGTCCTTCGGGATTGATTGCGGCGCCACGCCCTTTTCTGGCATCAACATGCTTACCGGACAGCGTGCGCAGCGTCATCGCTCTATCCCGCGCGCTATCCCGCAGGCTTGCTGGCGTGCGCGGTCACCATTTCCATTACGCGCCGGTTGTTTTTCCCAAATATCTCCGTGCGCACCACCGCCGTCAGCCGTCCGCGATGTACGACCTTCGAGCGCGCGCGAATGCTGCGGCCTTCGCCAGGACTGATGTACCACGCGGTCACCGAACTCAACATCCAGTTGTCGGGCAGTGCGGCCTCCGCCGTGGCAATGCCGAGCCCCATGGTGACACCGCCCTGCACATGGCCGACACGGTTGCCGATGTGCGGGCCGTTTTTCAGCACGCCCGTCGCGGCGTTATCCCGTTTTTGTGTTTTCACGCTGAGAAAGCCTTGAATGAACGACTCGCCCGTTTGCATGCGCGCGAGGGCGGCATCCGCCACCGTCAGCACTTTGCGCTCGTCGCGCGTGAGCACCTTTTCATCCAATGGCGCCACCGGTGCGTCGCCTGCCTTGCGCAATTCCATGTTGTACAGCGCAACACCCGGCGGCGGATCAAGGACCATGAACGCACCGGTACCCAGACACACCGGCTTGCCGTTCGCCGTTACCGTCACGGTGGTGGCGCCCTGCTTGCTGGTGATGCCCTCGATGTAACCCTGCAAGCGCGATTCGAGTTGCAACGCGCCCGTCATCGGCGCGCCGTTGAATTGCAGATTCATTTGCACCGTCGCCAGCCTTGAGTACGGCTGATGGCCCGCGCGCACGTTGGCGGCCATGGCCATGTCGGCAAACACCGCCACCATGGCGTAGTTGCAATTGCCGCCGGCTTCGGTGACGTGGGGGCCGCCGGGCATGGTCATGCGCACCAGCGGTTCGGTCACTTCCTCGAAGGAAAACTCCAGAAAATTGCCGGTGTAGTGATAGCCCGGCGTGCGATTAAGGGCGAGGCCGCGCAGCACGCGCTCGCGAATCAGGGTGGCGTCGTTCAATGGGGTTCTTTGCTGGTTCGGTAATCTGCAGAAAATGCTGTAGCATTTTACCGCGCCAGCCTGACTTTCGTACATCACTTGCGCACCTTGCCAGCTTGTCTCGCGTGTGCGCTTCACGCACCAGGGTCAGGCGTAAACGCGATTGATGCCGCTCGTCACGCGATCCGCGCCGACGCCATAGACGTGTATCGTGATTGCCACTTCGTCTGCGCGATTGGCAATACGGTGAATGCCCGCGCCGGCATCTGCATACGTCACCGAACCTACGCCGCGCATGGCATTGTGACGCTGCACCGGTGCGGCTTGTCCGTTGGCCTTATCGAAAAACGATTCTTCGATCTCACCCTTGAACACGCCCACCGCGCACCACGTGTGATGCCCGTGCACCGGACTCTTCTGCCCTGGCGACCAGACGATCGACAACACCGAGAATCGCCCTGCGGGATCGGCGTGCAGCAGGTGGCGCGCATAGTTCTGATGATTGGCGGTGCGGCGATCGGGCGGCAGCCAGTCATGCTGCAGCAACGCGCCGAGCAAGGCCTGCTTGACGCGGGATGCGCGCGCCAGCTCACCGGCGTCCAGCGCCAGGGCCACCTGCTCCATCAACGTGGCGGCGGTGTAGGGTTGCATGGGCGAATAGATTACCGCATTCACGCGCTACCCGGCGCCACCGCGCAGCAGATCGTTCAGCGCGTACACTGCCGCCGCATCCACGCCGCCCTTTTTTTGCGCCAACTCAAGCGCCATCTCCCCCAGCGCCCGATACACCGCCTCGATACGCGGATCCGCCGCCTGTAGCGCCGCCAGCTGCCGCCCCACCACCGCATGATCGCCGCGCGCAATCGGCCCGGTGAGCGCTTTTTCGGGGCCAAGCCTGAACACGTTATCCAGTGTCTCGCGCACCAGCGGCTCCATCATGGCGCTCGCAGTGGCGCGCGGCAGACCCGCCTTGTCAAAGCATTGCAGGCCGGTTTCCATCAGCGCGGTGAGATAGTTGCACACCATCACGCTGGCGGCGTGATACAGCGTTTTATGCTGTGCGTCGATGGGTGTTACCCGCGCACCGATGCTTTCGAATGCCGGCTGCAACACAGACAACGCCTGCGATGCACCTTCCATCACGCACCAGGTGCCTGCGAAAGTGTCCACCGCCACAGCAGGATCGGCAAAACTTTTTAACGGATGTACGCTGGCAGCAAACGTTCCTGCAGGCAGCAGGGCGCGCAGCTCGCCCGACGGCGTGGCGCCGCTTAACTGGAACACCGTATCGCCCGGGCGCAGCAGTCCGCTGGCAGCGAGCGCTTTACCGGCAGGCGTAATTTCGCTGTCCTGCGTGGCAATCAGCCAAACCTCGGCAGGCGGCATTTCCGGCCAGCGTGTGCAGAGGCGCCCCGCACCGATGAACGCGACGGCCTCGTGCGCGCTGGCTGCAGAGCGATTCATCACGCACTGGATATCGAACACCCTGAGACGGCGCCATAAGGCAGCCAGCGTGCGTCCAGCGCGTCCGGCGCCGATAATGTGAAGCGTTTTCATGGTTGTAAGTGCATCATACTACGCAGCACATATGTACAATTTTATCAATAAAAAAAGATACTTAAATAGATGCCGCCCTTACAGGGCCACCACCGGGAACGGGTGCGTTATGCTACGCATTGCCGTGCCCCATACCTATTACCACCGCACGCAGACCATTATTAAACCAAGAGATGATTATGCAACTGCATCAGCCTTTAAAAATGCTCGCCCTCTCCGCAACACTTGACTTCGTATCAGTACCCACCACGTCAACCGCACAGTTCTACCCCAGCCGCCCCGTCGAATTGGTGATCCATAGCAACCCCGGTGCCGGGCAGGATGTATTCGGCCGCTTGTTCGCAGAAATCAGCCAGCGCGAAAAGCTGCTGCCGCAGCCCTTCACCATCGTCAATCGGCCCGGCGGCAGCGGCACGGTGGCATCCACATTCATTAAATCAAAGAAGGGTGATCCGCATTATCTGCTGTCGCTGTCGAGCACCATAGTGCTGGCGCTCGCCAACC
Organism: Burkholderiales bacterium; assembly: GCA_005800795.1. GTDB lineage: Bacteria > Pseudomonadota > Gammaproteobacteria > Burkholderiales > SG8-41 > UBA5216. Next base: position 5,923 of record SYEN01000488.1, read on the forward strand.
GGCCCGACAGCACGCTCGGGCTTGATTCCTACACGCCGGTGGCGCTGTTCGGTTTTGATCTGCAATCCATAACGGTGCCGGTGGACTCCAGGTTCAAAAATTTCAAGGAGCTTGTCGAAGCCGCGAAACAATCACCTGACAGCATCGTCAATGGCATCGCCTCAGCCACCGGCACCGCGCGCTTTCTCCAGTATCAGATCGAAAAGCTCACCGGCGCAAAATTCAAATACGTGTCGTTCAAGAGCGGCAGCGACGCAATGGCTGCAGCAATGGGTAAACACGTCGATGTCACCATGGAAAACGTCAGCGAAGTACTCTCCGGCGTGGAAGCGAAAAAGCTGCGCATCCTCGCGGTACCCGCCGAGCGGCGTCTGGCAAATCTGCCTGACGTGCCGACGCTGAAAGAGTTGGGCTTCAATATTCACGTCGGCAGCGGACGCGGCCTGGCCATGCCCCCGGGCGTGCCCAAAGAAACGCTGGCGGTGATGGAAACTGCCGCCGAACGCGCGCACAAGAGCGCGGCGTGGCGCGACTATGCCAGCAAAAACATGTACGAAAACACCTACCTGAACAGCGCACAGCTTGCGCAATATCTCAACCGGCAAATGCCCACCGTCGCCGAGTTCATGGAGTTTATTGGCGCCAGAAAGCCGGCTCAGTAGTCAACGCCGTGGCCATGGGCAACCCGGGCAAGATTGCCGCCGTCAACACCCATCCCATCAGCGCGCCATTAAAGCGCGTGCAGCGCACCGCGCATGAATCGCGCGGCGACGTAACGCTGCTGCTGGTGGAAGTGGTCACCGATGACGGCATCAAGGGCTACGGGCAGGTCAGCAGCACGCCGATGAAGGACATCGACGGCTGGATCAAAAAGCTCACGCCGCACGTCATCGGCATGAGCGCGCTGGCGCATGGCGACGTTTGGGAAAAACTTTTTGCGCTGACCTCGCCGCAACCGGGCCAGGGTGCGTTGCCTCGCAGCGCACGCCCGCAAATCATGGCGGCCATCGGCGGCATCGACATGGCGCTTTGGGACATCAAAGGCAAGGCCGCGGGCATGCCGGTGTATGCGCTGCTCGGTGCCGAAAACAAGCCGGTGTTCACCTACGGTACCGGCGGCTATTACATCGAAGGTGAAAAACTCACCGCCTGCGCCGATGAACTGGCGGGCTTTGTCGCCAACGGCTACAAGGCGGTGAAACTCAAAACCGGCGCCGACACGATAGCCAACGAAGTCAAACGTATCGCCGCCACGCGAGCGGCCATCGGACCGGATATTTCGCTGATGCTGGATCTGAACGCCGCGTACGATCTGCCCGGCTGCATGGCGTTTGCGCGCGCCGTGGCGCCCTACAATATTTTCTGGCTGGAAGAACCCCTGCACTGGTATCTGCAGCCGGCCGATTTCGCGCTGCTCGCCAAAGCTACGACGATCCCTTTGGCGCACGGCGAACGCGAACTCACGCGCTTTACCACGCGCGATTTTCTGACCATCGGCTCGGTGCGCTACGTCATGTTCGACGCCACGCGCGCGGCGGGTTTCACCGAGGCGCTGCGCGTAGCGCACATGGCCGACCACGCCGGCGCGATGATCACGCCGCATCACGCACCGGAAATGCATTGCCATCTGGTCGCGGCGTTTCCGCGCACCGGATTCGCTGTGGAATCGCATGGCTCGCCCGACCGCGATCCGATCTGGCATGGGTTGTTTAGCGACCGTGCACAGGTACGCGACAGCCACGTTTACATGAACGACAAGCCGGGCTTTGGCATCGATATCGATTGGGATTACGCGAAAAAGCACGCAGCCTAGCTATAAAAATTATTCTTTAAAAACAAATACTTACAACAAACCCAGACGATGCAGCACCCACTCGCGCCCGAGCTGTAAGTCACCCAATGGTTCAACACCACGGCGGCGCCCACGCTGGTAAAGCTGCGCGGCAAGATCGTCGTGCTTCACGCGTTTCAGATGCTGTGCCCCGGTTGTGTGCAGCACGGGCTGCCGCAAGCGCAAAAGATTCACCAGATATTCGCGCAGACCGACGTCGCCGTGCTCGGCCTGCACACCGTGTTTGAGCATCACGCGGCCATGACACCGGTGTCACTAAAAGTCTTCATCCACGAATATCGCTTGACCTTTCCCATTGGCGTCGATGCCCCCGGCGGCACAGATGGCATTCCGCTCACCATGCAAGCCTACGCCATGCGTGGCACGCCGACACTGATAGTCATCGACCGCGCCGGTCGCACCCGCCACCAGGGTTTCGGTCAGGAAGACGACATGCTGGTGGGTGCGACGATCGCGGCATTGTTGGCGGAACCGGCCCCGTAAGGATCGTCCGTTTCCACTGGCCTTCACTGCTGGTGATGCGTCTGCAGCCGCGCCGGACCGGATGAGAATCTCGCCTATAATCCGGGGCGAATGACCTCACCCACTGGAGATCAACCCATGCTTATCGTCGACGCACAAGTGCACATCTGGACCAGCGGCACGCCCGTGCACATTCACCGTCAGACCAGTTCGTACACCGCAGACGAGTTGCTGCGCGACATGGATACCGCCGGTGTCACGCGCTGCCTGCTGCATCCGCCGAGCTGGGATGTCATCGCGAATGAAGTTTCCATCGCCGCCGCGAAGCAGCACCCGGACCGTCTGGCGGTGCTGGGGTTTTTTGACGTGGCTGATCCGGCCAAGCGCACCCTGATCGACACCTGGAAAAATCAGCCCGGTATGCTCGGCCTGCGTTTTGCGTTCCTGCGGCCCGGCGAGGAAAACTGCATGACCGACGGCACGCTGGATTGGCTGTGGCCCGCCGCTGAAAAAGCAGGCATCCCGATTGGTCTTTTGGTGCCCCACCGCTGCAAGGAAGTCGCCAAGGTCGCCGAAAAACATTCGGGCTTGAAAATTCTGGTGGATCACATGGCGCGGCCGCGTTTTAGTATGGACGATGCCGGCTTTTCCGATCTGCCCGAGTTGTTGGCGCTGGCGAAGTATCCGAACGTTGCGGTCAAGGCCACCGGCGGGCCGAGCTATTCATCTGAGGTTTACCCGTACTGCAACATTCATCAATACATCAAACAGATCTTCGACGCCTTTGGCCCACAGCGCATGTTCTGGGGCACCGACATCACACGCATGCCGTGCACGTGGAAGCAATGCGTCACCATGTACACCGAGGAAATGCCGTGGTTGAAGGGAAGCGATCTGGAACTGGTGATGGGGCGGGCGCTTTGTGAGTTTGTTGGGTGGAAGGTTTAGAACGCCGCTGCACACTGTTGATACTGAATATTCAAACTTGTCATTCCCGCGAGAGCGGGAATCCATAGGAAGTACCATAGGGCACTGTGTTATGGATTCCCGCTCTCGCGGGAATGACAGTATGGGTATTTGCGCTTCATGGTACCCAAGCGACAGCTATGAGTAATACAACCCACCATTGACCAAATAGCACTGCCCGGTAATAAATCCCGCCTGCTCGCTTGCCAGATACACTGCCAGCTCGGCAATTTCCTCCGGTTTGCCCAAACGGCGTATCGGCTGTTCGTCGTGCAGCCGCTTGGGTTTCAGGTGCGTTTCGCGCTCGGTGGCAATGGTGCCTGGGCCGATGCAGTTGGCGGTAATGCCGTGTGGCGCGAACTCCGTTGCCAGCCCGCGCGTGAAGCCAACGATACCGATCTTGACCAGCGCTTTTGCCGCGCCCTCACCGCGAAACGGCGCTATACCTGAAAAATTGACGATCCGTCCCCAGCCCTTCTTCTTCATATGGGGAAGTACTGCGCGGCAGATGTGATACGGCCCGTTGAGATTGACATCGATATTGCGCTGCCAGATTTCATGGGGTTGTTCCAGAAAGCCCGCGTCCTTGACATCCGAGCGGTAGACCGCGTTATTCACAGCGACATCAATGCCGCCAAATTTTTTCACCCCCGCCGCGACCATTTTTTCGACTTGCGCAGAATCGGTGACATCACACTGCACCGCCACCACACCGGAGCCGCGCTTGCGCACGAGTTCAGCGGTTTGTTCCAACCCCTGCATTTTGGTGCTGGTGCAAATCACCACATTGGCGCCTTCGCGCGCGAAGTAGTCCGCGGCCAGCTGGCCGACGTTGCGGCTGGCGCCGGTGATGAGTACAGTTTTTCCCTTAAGGCCGGTGTCCATGATGCCTCCCTCTTGTTGAGTTCGTTGTATGCCCGTAGATACGGCGTATGAAATTACGGATATGATAGTTCGCCATTAGATCCCGGAGAAACCCCATGCAAGCCACCGCCGCAGCCTCCCACCGTGTGTCGCCCGCCAACACCCTTGCCGCGTTTAAGGTCGTGCCGACGGGCACAGCCGTCGGAGCGGAAATTCTCGGCATGAACTTATCGATGCCGATACCCGACGATGTCGGCCAAGCCCTGCGCGACGCATGGGCCAAACACATGGTGATTTTCTGGCGTGGCCAGAAAATCAACGATGATCAACTGATGGCGGTATCCAGCGTGTTTGGCCCGCCGCACACCGCCGCCGCGCGTAAATACCATCTGGCGCAGGGTGAACAGGTCGACGACGACTACATGATCTCGCGCCACCCGAGTGTCAGCATCATTTCCAACATCGGGCGCGACGGCAAGCCGGTGATGGATAACGGCGGCTTGGGCAGTTACGAAGTGGTGTGGCACAGCGATAATTCCTACGTCGAAAAGCCGCCCGCCGGCAGCATGCTGTATTCGCTGGTGGTACCGACGAACGGCGGCGGTGATACGTCGTTCAACAATCAATATCAGGCGTACGACGAATTGCCGGATGATCTGAAAAAAGCCATCGAAGGCAAATCGCAGATCCACGACTCCAGCCGCAACAGCGCGGGCGTGCTGCGTCCCGGCGTGAAACCGCCCACCCAACCCGAAGAAGTCGAAGGCCCCGCCCACCCGCTGGTGCGCGTGCATCCGGTCACAGGCAGGAAGGCGCTCTACCTCGGCCGCCGCCGCTTGTGGCCGTCGAACTACATCATCGGCATGAACAATGCCGACAGCGAGGCTCTACTCGATAAACTCTGGGCGCACGCCACGCAAGAAAAATATTCGTGGACGCATTACTGGAACGTTGGCGACTGTATTCTGTGGGACAACCGCTGCTGCATGCACTATCGCACCGAGATCGACGTCGCACAGCGGCGCATCATGCATCGCACGACGATCAAGGGCGAGGTGGTGCAGGCGCCCTGGCAGTAAGTGTCGCCGTGCTGCGCCTTGGGCAACGTAGCAGTCTGCTGCTAGCGGTACTGGCACTGGCGGTGCTCTCCGGCTGCGGCACCCTGAACGCCACGCTGAAGGACAACGAAGGCCGCGACGTCATGCTGCTCGGCCACGATCCGGTGGCGTACTTCACGCTGGGCAAACCGATGCGCGGTTACCCGAACATCACCGCCACGCATGACGGTAAAACCTATTACTTCCTCAACGACAACCACCGCGCCACGTTTCTGAAAGCGCCTGCAAAATACGGGCCGCAGTACGGCGCCTTCTGCGCCAACGGCGCGGCCTACGGCATCAAGCTGGGTTCCGACCCGACGGAATACGAAATAATCGACGGCAGATTATTCATCTTCGGCGACATCCTTGGCCGCGAATTCTGGAAAATGAATTACCGCTTCAACATTCAGAAAGCCGACGACATGTGGCCCGAGATGAAAGACACGCCGTGGCGCCAGCAATACGCACGCCGAGTGTGGATGCATAAAGTGCCTTGGTACAAGACCGGCGCCGAGTTGCGCGCCGAATGGATGAAACGCAATCCCGGCCAAAAACTCGAATACGACACCGGCGGCGGGCTGAACAACTTCATCCTGAAATACCCCGGCTGGCGCGCACGCGAAGGATACAGCCAGCCGCGTGTGGGATTCACCGGCGAAAACGGCGCTGCACTGGGCACAGAACCACCGACGTTTCAGGGTTATCGCGCGCCGTTGCCGCAGTGACAGGTTTGATATAAGTAATTGTTTTTATTGATATTTTTTCAAATCACGCCAGTGATCCAAATGCCGCCGTTCGCGCTTGGTTGGGCGTCCATGGCGATCTGACGAAGGCTCTGCCGCGAGTTTGCGCAGTGCCGATTGCTCCACGCGCCGCGCGGCGCTCTCCGGCGTTTCCTCATACAGCGCTTGAGCCACCGGCGCCGGGCCGCGTTTGTCGCTTAACGCGCGCACGGTGACGGTCCAATCCTGCGCGGCGATGCGCAGGTCGAGGGTGTCGCCCACGCGCACATCCTTCGCCGGTTTCACGCGCTCACCGTTCAGTTTGATCTTGCCGCCTTCCACCGCCTGCTGGGCCAGCGAGCGCGTTTTGAAAAAACGTGCGGCCCACAGCCATTTGTCGATGCGCACAGCTGCGACGTTACGCGTTACACCGGCAGGGGTTTGTGCGAGAGCAGCGCGATCCAGCCGCGCACGATGCGATACAGCACCCACAAGCCTGCGGTCACCGCTATCACCCACGCCAGCGGAATGCCAATGAGGGTGATGAACAACAACCCCGCGATCACCACCCACAGCAGCGCCCACCAGAAGGTGCGAATCTGCCAAGTGAAATGCGATTCGAGAAAGGTACCGCGTACGTCACTGCGCTTCACATAGCTGATGATGACGGCAATGATCGACGGCCAGCCGGTGAGAAACGCCGTGATAACGAATGCCGCAGTGGTCAGGCCGACAATTGCGCTGAACGCGTGCAGGCCGTACACCACGTGCGTCAGCGTGATCAGGTTGTTGCCGGGAAGCGCGAGCTGGGTGTTTACATCGATGTCGGCCATGGAACCTCCGGGATGAATAAATGTTAACTGAGGTCGAGCGCGTGTTTTTTCAAGTCTTCCAGCGCGACAAAATGCAACGTCGCTTCGTGCGTGGCACGCAACACCACCTGCGGCGCGGCATTGGCCTCGAACGCTTCCTGCCAGCGCGCCGCGCACAGGCACCACTGATCGCCGGGCTTCAGCCCATCAAAACCAAACTGTGGCATCGGCGTCGACAGATCGTTGCCGCGTGCCTTGCTGAATTCAAGAAACGCGGTGGTGACGCGAACGCACACCGAGTGCACGCCCAGATCATCCGGGCCAACATTGCAGCAGCCGTCGCGGTAAAAACCTGTCACCGGGTCTTCGCTGCACGACAGCAATTTTTCGCCCAGCACATTGCGGGCGAATTCGTGGGGGTCAAATCGTCTCATGATCGTCTCAAAAAAATATTCAATAAAAACAGGTACTTACCATTTACACTGTGATATGCCGCGCCTGCCGCATACGCGCCCGCGCGGTGGCGCTGTCGCGGTTGTGCGTGCCATCGGGGCGCACGCCGCTATCCATGAACGCCAGCCGCCCGCGCGCGCCGCTGGCTTCGTAATCGGCCAACACTGCCGCAGTGGCTTCACGACCATTAACGCACAACACCTCGGAGAGGTACACGTGCATGAACTCGCACAGCCGCTCAAACGCGAACTCGTGCGTCTTGTGCGTGCGCGCGTAAAGCCAATCGGCAAAGCGCATGAAACTCTCGAACGGGGCCTCACCCAACAACAAGGGCAGCGCCTGACGGAAGCGCCCGGAGTTGCCCACCAGATCCCAGAAGCGCGCAAAGCGCGAAACACGCTGCATGTCGTTAAAGCTGATGCAATCAGTGGCGAGCACGTTGTACGGCGCGTCGGGGTTGTAGCGCAGTTGGTGCGTGCTGGTATGCCGGTCGATGGGCGCGCCGCGCAGGCGTTTCAGGATGCCGACCTGAATTTCGTGCGGCTTCATCGCGTGCAAGCGGTCAAAACCACGACCAAAGCTCGCAAGGTCTTCGCCAGGCAGACCGGCGATCAAATCCACATGGATCAGCGCGGGCGAGACTTCGCGCAGCCAGCGAATGTTTTTCTCGGCCTCGGCGTCATCCTGCCGACGCGAAATGCGTGCCTGCACCTCGGGGTTAAACGTCTGGATGCCGATCTCGAAATGAAGCGCGCCCGGCGGAAACTTGAGGATGGTTTCCTTGAGCTTCTCCGGCAGGTGATCCGGAATCAGCTCGAAGTGCAGGAACAGGTTGCCATCCATGCGCGCGAGAAAAAATTCGAGGATGCGCTGGCTGGCCGCAACTTTCAGGTTAAACGTGCGATCAACAAAGCGGAAGTTGCGCGCGCCCCGGTTGTAGAGCTTTTCAAGCTCCGCCATGAACGCATCCAGCTCGAACGGCCAAGCGGTTTTGTCCAGCGCCGACAGGCAAAACTCACACTTGAACGGGCAGCCGCGCGAGGCCTCGACATAAATAAACCGCCGGGCAATATCCCCATCGGTGTATTGCGAATACGGTAATGTCAGCTGCGATAGCGGTGGTTGCTCACCCGGGATGATTTTTGCCGGCGGCGCTTCGCCGTTGATAATTTGCGCTGCCAACTTTGGAAAGGTCACATCGCCCCAGCCGGTAATCACATGATCCGCCAGCGCGCAGATGCGCTGTTCGTTCGTCTCATGACTCACCTCCGGCCCACCGAGCACCACGGTGACGTGCGGTGCAATTTTCTTCAGCAGCACCACCACACGCGTGCATTCATCCACGTTCCAGATATACACGCCGATGCCGATGATGCGCGGGTTCAGCGCGAGCAAATCCTCGACGATTTCAAACGCGCGCTGGCCCAGCACGAATTCAACAATGCGCGTGCGCGGCTGCAAATCGCCCATGTTGGCGGCGAGATAACGCAGGCCTAGGGCGGCATGCACATAGCGCGCGTTGAGGGTAGTCAATACGATGTCGGGCGCGATGTCAGACACCATCGTGGGCAGTTCAGCAGGGGCGGGCATCGCGGTAGTTTATCGCTAACCGCCATGCTACGCTGTGCTTACTCATGGGCAAACGCATACTCTTGGCACCCTTCGGTTCGCTCGGCGACCTGCACCCTTACATGGCGCTGGCGCACGCGCTGCAACGGCGCGGTCACACGCCGGTGATCGCCACTTTCAGCACCTATCGCGACACACTGCGTGATGCGGACATCGAATTTGCCGCCATACGCCCGGATGCAGATATTTTCGGCAGCATGGAAAGCGCGATCCGCCGCATTTTCGCAGGCCGCCGCGGCGTCGAGTATCTGGTGCGCGACCTGTTCATGGCGCACATCGCCGCCAGTTATGAAGACTTGAACCGCGTGGCCGCCGGCTGCGATCTGATCGTCACCCACCCCATCGGCTATGCCGGGCCGCTGGTCGCGCAAAAACGCGGGCTGCCGTGGGCTTCCTCGGTGCTGGCGCCCCTGTCGCTGCTATCGTGTATCGCGCCGCCGATCATCGATGGCGCATCGTTCCTTCGGTACGTGCGCGCGCTGGGCGTCACACCCTACCGCTGGGCCTTCGCGCTGGCCAAACGCGCCACCGCGCATTGGGAAAAACCGCTGCGCGCGCTGCGTGATGAGTTGCAGCTGCCGCCCGCACCATCCGCGATGTTTGAAGGGCAGTTTTCTCCGCAACTGAACCTCGCGCTGTTTTCACCGCAGCTCGCCACCGCACAGGCGGATTGGCCCGTAAATACGGTGATGTGCGGCTTTCCGCGTTACGACGGCAAACCACTGGCCGCCGACGGGCAAGCCGTGTTGCAACGCTTTCTCGATGCGGGTGCCAACACCGGTGAGGCGCCGCTGGTGTTCGGCCTTGGCTCATCCGCCGTGTTAATCGCTGGTGATTTTTGGCGTCACGCCATCGCTGCATCGCAGGCGCTGGGCCGGCGCGCAATACTGCTGTGCGGCGTGCCGCCGGCGCAACTCGGCGCCCTGCCGCCCACCGTACAGGCGTTTGAGTATTTGCCGTACTCCGCAGTGTTTCCGCACGCCGCTGCAGTGATCCATCAGGCGGGCATCGGCACTCTCGCGCAAGCCCTCGCCGCAGGCCGCCCGCAACTTATCGTGCCAGTGGCGTTCGACCAGCCCGACAACGCGCAGCGCACCCAGGCACTGGGCGTCGCGCGCGTGCTGCCGTTCAAGAAGGTTACTGCCAGGCGGTTGGCCGATGCGCTGCAGCCGCTGTTGGAAGACCGCGCTTATGCCACGCGTGCGGCCACTGTCGCGGCAGCGTTGGCCCAGGAAGAAGACGCCTCAGGCAAGGCTTGCGATGCACTGGAAAGGCTGTTGCGGTAAATTCTGTAACTAATTGTTTTTATTGAATATTTTTAACTCCCGATTGAATGTGAACCCAGCCACGCGTTAGCCGGCTGTGCGCGTAACACGCACCACTGATATTTGCTCGAACCCCTTGAGCCGCTGCGTTAACTCGCATTCAGGAATAGACACCACCGCGCGCTCGAACCGATGCTTGACCGCCGGTAATTGCCCCCAAGATTCACCCGTACACACCACTTCGCCCGCCCGCGCGCAGCCCTGCACCCGTGCCACCTGATTGACGGGCCGGCCGATCAGCGTGTACTCCCTGCGCTCGCGGGCGCCGATCACGCCGAACTTCGCTTGTCCGCTGGTTACGCCGACGCCAATGCCGAAATGGGTTTCGTCCAAATCACGAAACCGCGCGCGAAACTGTGCAAACAGCGCGTTCAACTCAGGGTCCGTCACCAGCGCTGTCGCGGCGTTCAGGGCATCCGCCACCTTAAGCGCCCGGTCGGCCGCGATTTCTTCCTCCAGATTGTTGGGCAGAAAAAACCCCAGCACGGCATCGCCCATGTATTTGTCCACCCCGCCACCGGCGTTTTGAATGATTTGCGTGGCGCGCGCCAGATACTGATTGAGGATATCCACCTGATCCTCCGGGTCCGTGCGCGCCATGGCCGTGGTGTAACCGCGAATATCGCACATCAACACCACCGTCCACATGCGCGCGTCCGGCAGCATCGACTCCAGTATTTTCCGGCGTTCTTGCGGGTCTTGCGTCAACTGTGCAATGGCTGGTGCGCCGTAGGTTTTGGTCACACGATCTTCAAGCTCGCCCAGGACATTTTTATCGCCATCTGCCAAGGGCGCGGCTTGCGCCTCACGTGAAGTTTTAGCGCCGGGATTCTCCTTCAACGACACACTGACCGGCTTGCGCGCCGCCGGTTTGCGTCCCTGTGGGTGTTCCTGCGTACGTGCTTGGGTTGCCAGGCGTCGCAGCCCCGCATTAGCGCGAAACGTGGCATAGCCGTAATTCAGTGCCCGGCCCAACTCGGCGGCTTCGTCAAACGCCCGTTTTGATCCAGTCGTATCGTTCGATTCCTTAACCTCACCCACAGCGATTAGTGCGTTGGCCATGGCCATGCGATTGTTTACCGCTAAACTCGCCTAGTAGGCTTCAGCAAAAACCGCCAGCGCTTCCGTGTCGCGATTCAGCCCTCGCAGCGCATCGCCCTTTTCCTCCAACGCATTCGCCACTGCGTGCCCGTTGCCCGCGGCACGGCCTTCGGTGATGGCTTCTTCAAATACCGCCAGCGCTTCAGTGTCGCGATTCAGCCCTCGCAGCGCTTCGCCCTTGCCGACCAACGCATTTGCCACTGCGTGCCCGTTGCCCGCCGCGCGGCCTTCGGTGATGGCTTCTTCAAATACCGCC
>SYEN01000489.1 GCA_005800795.1 Burkholderiales bacterium
AGATTTGGGGCCGACGCCGGGCAGGCAGCGCAGGGCGGCCATCAGCTCATCGAGGGCGGAAGTCGGTTTCAACCTGGCACTCGATCACCGGTCAAGTCATACACTCGTTCGCGCAGTCAAAACGGCAGCTTGAAACCTGGCGGCATCGGCAGCCCCGCTGTCATGCCCGACATTTTTTCCTGCTTGGTGGCCTCTGCCTTGCGTACGGCGTCATTGATTGCGGCGGCGATCAGGTCTTCGAGCATGTCCTTGTCATCCTTCATCACGCTGTCGTCGATGGCGACACGCTTCACACCAAAATGGCAGTTCATGGTGACTTTCACCATACCCGCGCCGGCCTGCCCCTCGACTTCGATGGTGCCCAGCTGCGCCTGCATTTTCTGCATGTTTTCCTGCATCTGCTGCGCTTGCTTCATCAGGCCCGCCAGTTGCCCTTTCATGGGATTCATAAATTTTCCTTTAAAATCAATTAGTTACAAAACTCACACGCCGCTATGCCATGACCTTGTCCCACGCCAGATCGCGCAGCAGCCCGTGCAAAAAACGCAGCCGCAACGGCAGCGTAGATACCACAATGTGCTCGTGCAAGGTGTGTGCGCCATCACCCTCCGCGCCCAAGCCGTCGAGCGTCGGCACATCAAACGCAGCAGTGAAGTTACCGTCGCTGCCACCGCCGGTGAGCGGCACTTCGCCCAATTCGAAGCCGGTGACGCGCGCCACACGCTGCGCGCGCTCAAACAGCGCCTGCACGTGTTTGGAGCGCTCAAACGGCGGACGATTAAAATCCGCTTCGATCTCGAGCCGCACACCTTCGATCACCGGTGTCAGCGCTTTGACGGCTGCCATCAGCCGTTCTCCGTGCGCCCTGGTCACCACGCGAAAATCGGTGATCAGGCTGGCACGCTCCGGCACCACGTTGCGATTGGTGCCGCCTTCGATGCGCCCGACGCTCAGTGTCGTGCCTTCGCCATAATGGGTCATGGCTTCCAGCGCCAGCACCTGATGCGCGAGTTCGCGGATGGCGCTGCGGCCCTTGGCGTGGTCCGTGCCCGCATGGGAAGGCACACCAATGGCGGTCATGCTGATGTAGCCTGTGCCCTTGCGACTGGTCACGCATTCGCCCCCGGCACGCGCGGGTTCAGCCACCAGCGCGAATGCCGCGTTGCGTGCGAGTGACTCGATATTCTCACGAGACAAACGGCTGCCGCTTTCCTCATCCGGCACCAGCAGCAGCTCCACCGGACGCGCGGGCTGGCGCTCCTTGTAAAGTGCAGCCATCGCCTGCAAGGCCAGATACCCACCCGCTTTCATGTCGTAAGTGCCAGGGCCGAACATTTTGTCAGCTTCGATGCGCAGCTTGTTGCGTTCGAGGGTACCCACGGGATGCACGGTGTCGTAGTGCGCCAGCACCAATACGGCTTTCTCACTGTTACCGCTGTCCGCGCGTATGCGCACCAGCGGCTGCTTGCTGTCGCCGACAGGGATCGTATCGACGGTCAGTCCGGCCTGCTTCGCCTGATGGGTGGCCAGTTCTGAAAATTCCGTAAGGCGCTTGACGTCGTGCGGTGGCGTTTCCAACGCCACCCACTCACGGATGCCGGCAACGATTTGATCGGCCTTAATATTCTTCAATGTACTTGCGCCGCTCATGGCATGCTCCTCGGGACTCTGGGATCAGGAATTGGGCCGGACATCACGCACGCGGGCGCCGAAGTCTTTCTTCAGCTCCTGCACGAACGGATCGGCCTCAATGTCGCGCTGGGCCTGCGCTTTTTGCGCCACCTGCTCGCGATTGGCCATCGCCGCCGGCGAATTGACTTCGTTGGGCGCGACATTGGCCACGATAATGTTCACCTTGAACGCCGCGCCGTAGCGTTGCTGCAATGCGGCCTTCAGCTTGCCCTGAGTCGCGCCGGAGAGCAGATGCTCCTGCGCCTTGGGTATGTTCAAGTCGATTTGCGTGGCATCGAGCCGCGTCATTTCACAGTGTTGCGCGAGCTGTTTGGCAAAGCCGGTAACACCCAGATGCTGCACCAGTTCATCCCAGGTGACATTGACGCTAGCGGGCACCGAGACCACGGGCACCGTGTGGCCCGGCACAGCAGCGGGTGGCGCCATGCTATCGAGCATCGAAGACGGCTGCGCCACGCCTGCCGGACGCGCGCGCGGCAAAGCCGCCGCCGGTACCGCCGCAACGGCATCCCCCGGTGCAAACGCCAGCATGCGCAGCAGCGTCATGGTGAAGCCCGCGTATTCGTCCGGTGCAAGGCCGATGTCGCTGCGGCCCTGCACCACGATTTGATAATGGAGCTGCAACTCGTCCGCCGCGAATAGTTTACATAGCGCCAACACGGAATCGCGGTCGGGGTCGTCGTCCGCGACCGTCGCAGGGATACGCTGCGCCAGTGCCAGGCGATGCAGCAAGGTACCCAGATCCAGCAGCGCAGCTTCATACGACAGGCTGCGCGCGGCCATCTCATCGGCCTTGGCGATCATCGCCACGCCGTCACCGCGCGCCAGCGCTTCGATTATGGCGAACAAATGCTGCTGATCCACCGCACCCAGCATGGCGCGAGTGGAGGCTTCTTCGACCTTGCCGCCACCGTGTGCAATGGCCTGATCGAGCAGCGACAGCGAATCGCGCAAGCTGCCCTGCGCCGCGCGGGCGATCAGCGCCAGCGCGGGCGCTTCAAACGGCACCTGTTCGGCTTCAAGCACGTGGGCAAGACGGCCCGCAATCTGCTGTTGCGGAATCTGCTTGAGATTGAATTGCAGG
>SYEN01000490.1 GCA_005800795.1 Burkholderiales bacterium
CCGGTCTCGCCGGTGAGTACGGTGAACCCAGACGGAAACTCGAGTTCCAACCGTTCAACAATAACGAAATCGCGAATCGTAAGTGACCGTAACATTTACCCGCGCCGCGCCATCACGCGCTTTCTCGTTTCACAATTCACCGTTCACGGCAAACTCACTCACGGTTCCAGTTCAGCTTCTCGCGTAGCATGCGATAGTAGCTGTGCCCCACCGGATGCAGCAGGCTGACGGTGTGCGGATAACGCTTGATGTGTATGCGGTCGCCTTCGCTCAGCACGTAGTGCGAGTGGCTGTCAAAATGCACGCGGGCATCGCTGTCGCTGCGCATGATGATTTCGATCACACTGTCGCTGCCGATCACCACCGGCCGGTTCGACAGCGTGTGCGGCGACACCGGCACCAGCGAAATCACACGCAAGGCCGGGTGCACAATCGGCCCGCCCGCGGACAACGCATACGCTGTCGAGCCGGTGGGCGTGGCGACAATCAGTCCGTCGGAGCGCTGGTGATAGATAAACTCGCCGTTGATGCGCACCTCCATCTCGGCCATATTGCCTTCGATGCCCTTGCTCACCACCACGTCATTGAACGCCAGCACGTTGGCAACGCGCTCGCTATCGCGATGCACTTCGCCTTCCAGCAGCATGCGATCCTCGGTAACGCTTTGCCCGTCGAGGATGGCGGAAATCGTCTCGTACATGGTATCAAGCGAAATGTCGGTGAGAAAGCCGAGCCGTCCCTGGTTGACACCCACCAGCGCCACTTCGTGCGGCGCCAGCGTGCGCGCGATGTTAAGCATGGTGCCGTCACCGCCCAGCACAATGGCAAGTTCGGCCTCGCGACCCAAGTCGTCTAGCTCGTATATCGGGTAGGGCGAATTGCTGATATGTGCGCCGGTGAGCTTGTCAATCAGCACGTTGATGCCGCGCTGCTTCAAAAAATCAGCCAGCTTGAGCAGCGGCGTGACAATCTCCGGACTGTTGTATTTGCCGATCAGGGCTATGGTTTTAAAGGAATTTTCCATTCCGGCATTTAACCACAACCCGGAAACAGGGTGAACGACAGCAACATACTCCGCAGAGATTTCACGCGTGTGCCGCCAACTCGGTAGAATAGTCGCCATGGTCACGCTCACGCCCATGAACGAACGCGCGCAACTATTGCTGAAGACTCTGGTCGAGCGCTACATCTCTGACGGTCAGCCGGTGGGTTCGCGCGCGCTCTCCAAAATCGCCGGGCTCGATTTGTCGCCCGCAAGCATCCGCAATGTCATGGCGGATCTCGAGGAAATGGGTTTCATCGCCAGCCCGCATACCTCTGCGGGGCGCGTGCCGACCGCGCGCGGTTACCGTTTTTTTGTCGACACGCTGCTGACCATCAAGCCACTGGACCGCGTGGAAATCAACCAGCTCGAAGGCCATTTGCACCCGGACAATACGCAAAAGCTGGTGTCGTCCGCCTCGCAAATGCTGTCGGAATTGACGCGCTTTGCAGGCGTGGTGGTGACGCCGCGGCGCAGTGCAGGCTTTCGCCACATCGAATTTCTGCGGCTGGCGGAAAAACGCCTTCTGCTGATTATTGTCACACCCGAAGGCGATGTCCAAAATCGCATCATACTCACCGACAAAGCCTACTCGCCTGCGGAACTGGTCGAGGCTGCAAATTTTCTCAACCAACACTACGCCGGACTGACATTCGCGGAGATTAGAACGCGCGTGCAGCAGGAATTGCGCGAGTTGCGCGAAGATATGACAAGGCTGATGGCGGTGGCACTGGAAGCCGGCAGCCAGGTCGACACTGAAGCCGAAACCGAAGTGGTGATTTCCGGAGAAAATAAGCTGCTCAACATCGACGATCTGGCGTCGAACATGGCGCGGCTGCGTAATCTATTTGATTTATTTGAACGCAAGACGGGTCTGCTGCAACTGCTGGATATTTCCAGCCGCGCCCAGGGCGTGCAACTTTTCATCGGTGGCGAAGCGGGCTTGTCGCCGCTCGATGAATGCAGCGTCGTCACCGCACCGTATGAAGTCGACGGCAAAATCGTTGGTACGGTCGGTGTCATCGGCCCCACACGTATGGCGTATGAGCGCGTGATTCCCATAGTGGATATCACGGCGAAGTTGCTGTCCAGCGCGCTGTCGCAACACTAAGATGAGCGTGAATGCGTAAAGGGTGAAACGGTACCCACCGCAAGGCAGCTATCCTTCACCCTTCATCCTTCACCTGGCGCATGTCATCTGCTATTCTGTTGATCAACCTCGGCACCCCCACCGAGCCCACACCTGCAGCCGTTCGCACGTATCTGAAAGAGTTTCTTTCCGACCCTTACGTCGTGGAAATTCCTCGTCTGCCGTGGTGGATCATTCTGAATTGCTTCATCCTGCCCAAGCGCGGCAAAGAATCTGCCGCGCGCTACGCCGCAGTATGGACCAAAGAAGGCTCGCCACTGCGCTTTCACACCGAAAAACAAATGAAGCTTGTACGCGGTTACCTCGGAGAACGCAAACGCACCGACGTGATGGTGGACTACGCCATGCGTTACGGCGAGCCTTCGATTAAATCGCAACTATCTGTTTTTAAAGAGAAAAATGTAAATCGCGTTTTGCTGCTGCCGCTCTACCCGCAATACGCGCGCAGCAGCACGGCCACAGCCATCGATGCCGCGAAAGCTGCACTGGGGAACTTGAATTTCCAGCCACAGCTGCGCACCCGCGAACATTTTTACGACGCGCCAGGCTATATCGAAGCACTCGCCAACAGCGTGCGCGAATTCCGTACGCGCTCGGCGGGCCGCCCCGACAAACTGGTGATGAGTTTTCACGGCGTACCGCAATACACCATCGATCGCGGCGAACCGTATCAACAACACTGTCTACAAACCGGCCAGCTACTGGCCGCAGCACTCAATCTGGCCGAGCACGAATACCAGATTTGTTTTCAATCGCGCTTTGGCCGCGCAAAGTGGATACAGCCCTACACCACCGATGTGCTCACCGAATTGGGTAAACAAAAAACCAGCCGTATTGACGTCATCTGCCCCGGATTTGTCAGCGATTGCCTCGAAACCCTTGAGGAAATAGCCCTCGAGGGCAAACAAATTTTCAAGGAAGCCGGCGGCGGCGAATTCAACTACATTCCATGCCTGAACGAGCGTCATGACTGGCTGCAAACGTTGACGAATCTGGCGTTGGACGCCCTCGATACGCCCGGAAAATCCTGATGAAACTGCTGCTGGTATGGCTGATCAACGCGGCAGCGCTGTTTGCACTGCCTTATATTTTTGACTCGATACGTATCGACACCTTCACCACGGCGCTGATCGTCGCTTTGATACTCAGTATCATCAACACCATCATCCGTCCCATCCTGTTCATCCTGACATTCCCGATCACTGTGCTGACACTGGGATTGTTTATCTTTGTGCTGAACGGTTTGATGCTGTGGTTTACCGCCTCGTTTGTTGGCGGATTCAGCATCGCTGGATTCTGGCCGGCAGTGTTTGGCGCGATTGTTTACAGCATGATCAGCTGGGCGGCCACCTCATTCATTCTGGGCGACAAAAAATCGTAGTATCACACCACGCTTAGCCGCTTTTCCCCGCCACCCGATGCGGATCCAGAATCATTCGAGCCAGAGCAATCAACGGAATCAGTCCTACGGCCACTATGGTCAGCGCTGCGGTTGACGCCTCCGCCAGCCGCTCGTCGGAGGCAAGGTTAAAAGCCTGTACTGCCAGTGTGTCGAAATTAAACGGGCGCATCACAAATGTGGCGGGTAGCTCCTTCATCACGTCCACGAATACCAGCAAGCCTGCCGCAAGCGCACTGCGCCAGAGCAGAGGCGCGTGTACACGCGCGAGAGTCGCTGCCGGTCCAAACCCCAGCGAACGGGCGGCACTGTCCATATTAGGGGTAATCTTGGAAAGGCCAGCATCGATGGTCTGTAACGCGACCGCAAAAAAGCGCACGAGGTAAGCGTAAACCAGCGCCGCGATGCCGCCGGTAAGTAACAGCCCCGGATTCGAACCGGTTATCGATGTTAGAGCCGCTGCGAAAGCATGATCAAGCCGCGTGACCGGGATCAGCACACCCACGGCAATCACCGCGCCCGGCACGGCATAGCCCAAGCCAGCTATACGGTTGGCGGCGCGCACGGCGAGGCCGCCGCCACGCGCGGCGTAACTGACTGACAGCGCAAGTAATACCGCGAGCGTTGCAGTCAGTAGCGCCAGCACGACCGTGTTCAGGGTCAGTTGCGCATAACGCGCGCCAAACTGCGCATCGCCGGACGTCAATGCCATGTGCAGCATGATCGCCGCCGGCAGCAGAAAGCCGAACATCACGGGTATCGCGCAAAACACCACCGCCAGTGGCGCCCAGGCACCGCGCAATTGGTAGACATGTCGCAATTGCTTGCGGTGCGAGGTGTTGTGAAAGCGCGCTCGCGCGCGTGTCACGCGTTCCAGCAACACGATCAGGAACACAAAGCTCAGCAGCGCGGCTGACAACTGTGCCGCAGCCGTGTGATCGCCGAGCGAGAACCACGCCCGGTAAATGCCCGTGGTAAACGTCTGCACGCCAAAATAAGACACCGTCCCGAAATCCGCCAAAGTTTCCATCAATGCCAACGAAGTGCCCGCGACGATGCCGGGGCGCGCCAGCGGCAACGCCACGCGCAAAAAAGTGCCCCACGGGCTGTAGCCGCAAATACGCGCCATTTCAAGCATGCCGTCGGATTGCTCCAGAAACGCGGCGCGCGCCAGCAAATACACGTAGGGATACAACACCAGCGAAAACAGCACTGTGGCTCCACCCAGCGAACGCACGTCGGGGAACCAGTATTGCCCTGCACGCCATCCCATCCATTCACGCAAGAGCGTTTGCACGGGGCCGGAAAACTGCAAGAGATCGGTATACGCGTAGGCCATCACGTACGCGGGCATGGCCATCGGTAACAACAAAGCCCACTCGAAAATGCGCCGGCCAGGAAAGCGGCACATGGTGGTGATCCACGCCGTCAGCACGCCGCCAAAAATCACACCAAATGCCACACCCGCCATCAGCACCAGCGAGTTCATCACATAGTCGCCCAGCACGGTGTCCGCCAGATGCCGCCAGGTGCCTTGCGAGGGTACAAAAATATTTTGCAGCACCGCCAGTACCGGCAGTGCGATGGCCGCCGCAACCAACATCGCAACCACTGTAAGCAATGCGGGACTGGCGCCAGTTACAAATCGGACGAAGCTCAATGGTGAAGCAGTACTTTGCGCGGTGAGCATTCGGATTTGAAAAATGGAAACAGATTCTGCGCGGTGTATTTGAAATGATCCACGTAGCCGGGAACAAAGATTCATACCCATAGCCCTCGTGTACCGCGCAGGGTGTACGGCGCGCGGCGCATGCCGGGCTTCCAATGGCAATTACACGACGCCATCCGTGATGCGGAAATTATGCTAAGTATCAGAATAATAAGGGCAATTTATTGTAACAAGAATCATTATCATCGACAATGCTTTATAATCCAACCATGTCAGGCACCTTGGAAATTAATCACGTCAGCCAGTCATACGGTACGCGCAATGTACTCGACGACATCAGCTTTCGCTTGGGCGACGGCACTATTGCCTGCCTGCTGGGCGCCAGCGGGTGCGGTAAAACTACTGCGCTGCGTTGCATTGCGGGTTTTGAACGCGTAGCGGCGGGCGAAATCGTCATCAACGGTCTGGTGGCGAGCCGGGCTGGTTACCGCATGCCGCCGGAATCGCGCCGCATAGGTATGGTATTTCAGGACTACGCGCTGTTTCCGCACTTGACCGTCGCACGCAATATTGCGTTTGGGCTGCGCAGCGCGGACGACGCCACACGCAATACCCGGATTAACGAATTGCTGGCAATCGTCGGCCTCACCGGCGCGGCGCATCGTTACCCACAGGAACTCTCCGGTGGACAACAACAACGCGTCGCGCTCGCCCGTGCGCTGGCGCCACGTCCGGCGTTGATGCTGTTGGACGAACCATTTTCCAATCTCGATGTGGAAATGCGCGAACGGCTCTCGCTCGAAGTGCGTGACATTCTGAAAAGCCAGCACACTACGACCATCCTCGTTACACACGATCAAAACGAAGCCTTCACCTTCGCCGACGAGATCGGCATCATGCAGGCGGGCCGTATCGCACAATGGGCGACGCCCTATGCGCTCTATCACGAACCGGCCAACCGCGAAATCGCTGAGTTTATCGGCCGCGGTGTATTTCTGCCCGGCGTGATGCTCGAAGACAACCGCGTCAAACTGGAACTGGGCGAACTACCGGCGGATACGCCGATACACGCCGCACCAGGAGCGACTGTAGACGTGCTGCTGCGTCCCGATGATATTCTGCACGATGACGCCAGCCCGTTGCAGGCGAAGGTCGTCAGCAAGGCCTTTCGCGGCGCGGAGTTTATTTATACGCTGGAGCTGCCCGGCGGCGGTCGCGTGATGTCATTCGTTCCCAGCCACCACAATCACGCCATTGGTGAAAAAATCGGCATCCGGCTGGAGATTGATCATTTGGTGGCGTTCACACGCAATTGATTACCCACCGCAACTTGCCGCAACAAATCGCCGGTTCAGCAACTCACGAGTCGACCTGATCTTTTGATTGCATGGCCCGCAATCGCGCCACGACGTCCGTCGGCGCTTGTCCCGCCACCTTTGGCGTACTCGTCACCACATCAGCATTCTGCGCACGGTGCCGCAGAGCGTGATCCATCAGCGTGAGCGCCATCATCGCCTCACAAATCGGCGTTGCGCGTATGCCGACACACGGGTCGTGACGGCCGTGCGTCTCGATGGTGGTGGCACTGCCCTGCTGATCAATAGTGCGCCGTGTGAGACGTATGCTTGAGGTCGGCTTCACCGCGACATTGACCACGATATCCTGTCCGGTGGAAATGCCGCCCAGAATGCCACCAGCGTTGTTCGACAGAAAACCTTCGGGACACATTTCGTCCGAGTGCTCGGTGCCTTTTTGCGAGACTGCCGCGAAACCCGCACCGATTTCAACGCCCTTCACCGCGTTGATATTCATCATGTTGTAGGCCAGATCAGCGTCGAGCTTGTCGTACACCGGCTCGCCCCAGCCTACCGGCACGCCGGATGCGATGGTCGTGATTTGCGCACCCACGGAATCGCCGGATTTGCGCAACTTGTCCATGAATTCTTCCAACTGCGGGACGATGCTTTCATCCGGCGCAAAGAACGGGTTATCGTGAACGCAAGTCCATGTTTTAAAAGGAATTTTTATAGGGCCAAGCTGCGACATGTAACCGCGAATCACGATGTCGTGCTTCTCCAACAGCCATTTACGCGCAATCGCGCCCGCCGCTACGCGCACCGCCGTCTCGCGCGCGGATTGCCGCCCGCCGCCACGATAATCGCGAATACCATATTTTTGCCAGTAGGTGTAATCCGCATGACCAGGACGAAACTTGTCCGCGATCTTCGAGTAGTCGCGGCTCTTGGCGTCGGTGTTACGGATCAGCAGACCGATGGGCGTGCC
>SYEN01000491.1 GCA_005800795.1 Burkholderiales bacterium
ATGGCGACACGCCGGTGTCTATCCGCGCCGGTGAAAATAGACCTCTTGCGCCGCCGCGCGCATGGCGCGGGTATGCAACAGCGCATTGAAAATCCAGTCGTACTGAAAATAATCGTAGCCCCAGCGCAATAAGCGCTTGAACGCGAAGCGGGTATAGGTACGCCGCGCCACCTCGCCGGGATCGACGGCACCGCGCAACAGGTAGCCGGCAATGGCTTCACCCATGTGCCAGCCGTGCTTCCACGCCATATGAATGCCACCCGCTGTGACCGGCGACACGAGGCCCGCAGCATCGCCCACCAGCAACACGCGAGGCCCGGCGAATTTTTCCACCAGGCCGCCACAGGGAATCAACCCGGCGCGCACTGCCGACTTGTGCGCGCCATCAAATGGCAAGACGGGCGCGATATGCCTGAAAAAGCCGCTGGCATCAGGCAATGCATGCGCCCGGCCTTGCGCTGCTCTATAGCGCATCGCGGTGCCTGCCTGCACCGCATGCGTGCCCTGAAACGCCCAGCCGATGTAACCGCGCGCGTGACGCCGAGTCAGAAAACAATACAGTGCGTTGGCGTCGGGCACTTTTGTCTGCGCCAATTCATGCTCCACGCCAAACAGAAAATGCCTTACCGGGCTTAAACCAAACGTGCGCGCAACGCTGGATTGCGGCCCGTCGGCACCGACCAGAAAGTGTGCCCGGGTTTGGCCGGGCAGTTCGATGCCGCCGCTGATTGCGCGAGCCCCGGTAAACGCCGTGCCCAATCGCACATCCACGCCGGCGGCACTGGCCTGCGCCACCAGCCAGCGCATCAAATTGGGCGTATCCGTGGCCAGAAAATAATAACCCGGGCTGCGCAATACCACCTCGTGCAAGTCCGGAGAAAACAAACGGATGGTCTCAATACGCCGCGTCAGACCCGACGGAATATTTTGCAGAAAATGATTGCTGTTGATGGCATCGCAAACCAGGATGCCGGTAGTGTGAATTCGGGTGCCCACATCGCGCTTGCGCTCGATCAAGCGCACCTTCAATCCCAGTTGCGCCGCGCGTATCGCACAGGCGCATCCCGCGAACGAAGCGCCGACAACCAGCAGATCTGGCGATTCGGCGCTCATACAGCATCCAATCGTACTTGCAGAAAACCCATTGTCTGTTCCTCCATGCCGCGTGGTGCGGTACGAAAGAGCATGTCCGGCCGTGCTGGCACCCGGCGGGTAAAGTTATGGCAACAATGCGATCAATGGTGGCAACGAAAGGGCACTCCAATAGCCATTAACCGGCCTGCATGCAGGCATTCAAGACGAATAGCCTTGAGGAAAATTTACATCGGAAAAAATAATACAATAAAAACAATAGGTTACAGATAACCAGCCATAACCATTGTCACTCGCCCCGAGATAGGCGGAAGCTGGATTTCCGAATCGCTGGTTTACGTCGTAACCTGTTCACCTGTAGGGTTTGCCCGATCCGGCAGAAAACCGGCATTTGTGCGTGGCCAACCATGATGCCGGTGTACGCGACGCATCTTTTTCCGAACCACGATATTTCTCAGAAGTTCTCATGTACAAAAAGCCATTGGTAGGTGTTCTGACATTGCTTGCGGCATCATCCGCGTTCGCGGCCGACATTTACCCCACCCGCCCCATCCGCATGATCGTGCCTTATGGCGCGGGCGGCAACGCAGACATTCTGAGCCGTCTGGTCGGTGGTCGCATGGCGGAAGCGCTCGGTCAGCCGCTGGTGATCGACAACCGCCCCGGCGCCAGCGGCTTGCTCGGCTCCGAGCTGGCCGTGCGTGCTTCGCCTGATGGCCACACATTGCTGTGGGTGGCTAATGGCCACGCCACCAATCCGGTGTTCGTGAAAAAAATGCCCTTCGACACCGCACGCGATCTGGCTTCTGTGAGTCTGACCAGTTCCACACCGATGCTGCTTGTGGTCACCAACAGTCTGCCGGCCGACAATATGAAAACGCTGATCACACTCGCAAAATCGCGCCCCGGTCAGATCAACTACGCCACCTCCAGCAATGGCTCGCCCAACCATCTCGCGGGGGAATTACTGAACCTCATGGCGAATATCTCGCTCACGCATGTGGCTTACAAGACCACGCCGCAGGCCACCACTGACGTCATCGGCGGCCATATGCATGCGGCGATGGCGAGCCTGACCTCGGTATTGCCGCACGTGCGCACCGGCAAGTTAAAAGCACTGGGGGCCACCAGTCCGCAACGCTCGACACTCGCGCCCGACGTGCCCGCCATCGCCGAAACCGTGCCCGGCTACCAATCGGCCATATGGAACGGACTGGTCGTGCCGGGCGCCACACCCCGCACCATCATCGCGCGATTGAATCAGGTGGCAGTGGAACAACTCAGATCACCCGAACTGCGCGAACGCTTTGCCACACTGGGTGCGGAAATTCTGTCGAGCACGCCGACTGAGTTTGACGCGTTTATCCGATCGGAAATGGCGAAGTGGGAAAAAGTGATCAGGGCGTCGGGTGTGCGGGCGAATTAAAGCGCCTGACTCATCAATTTAGCAGCCCGTATGAATCACATTCTGCAAAAACTTCAACATCAGCTTCAACGTTTCCGCTGGCTGTTCGGTAAATGTGATTTACCCACAATGCGGGGTCACATCTGCCAAAGCGTAGCAGCGTTGCGGTTACGATACGATAACGCTTCGGGCTGTTATTACGCACCGAGGAGAAAATTTTGTCCCTCTGCGCGCGGCCCTCGGCATTGGCAAGGAACGTGCGGCCCAAGGTCCGCATCGACTCATGGCACGCCTTCACGTCGCCGAGGCCCACCATACCGAGAATCTTGAGACGCGTTCGACAGTTCATTTCCATGAAAGCGTCCACCCAGTTATTCTCGATACGCCACGCCCTAGGCACAACCACGAGCGTTACAAGTGAATTTCTACCGCCAAGTCCATTTCCGCGGCCAGCGCGATCAAAGTGTTGGCGGCGACTGATTCAACTGCATTTAGTCCAGTGGTATTACCGTCTGATAACATGGCGGCATCTTCATTCGCAACGCCGCAAATAACCATGCCAACCACCCGCATCCACCTGCTCGGCGATATCAACCTGCTGGGCGTCAACGACCCTGCCGTGCCTTTTAACAAAATCGCGCTCGCACTGAAAGCCGCCGATGCGGTATTCGCCAATCTGGAATGCTGTTTGTTCGATCCGGCTGAAAAACGCGAAATGATGCGCGACGATCAGTCAGGGTTCGAGGGCATTTACGCACCGCCCGCCAGTGGCGAAGCGCTGCAGCTCGCCGGCGTGCATGTCGTCGGCAACGCCAACAATCAGAACTACGGTGCGGATGCCATTACGGCATCCAACCAGCGGCTGGATGAACTCGGCATCGCGCACGCAGGCACCGGCCCCAACAAAGCCGCCGCGCGCACACCAGTGGTCATCGAACGTAACGGCGTGAAAATCGGTTTCATGCAGCGCACCTCGCAATATTGGCCGAACAATCACGAGGCCGGTGAGCGTGCCACCGGTGTCGCAGCGATGAAAGCCTACACCGCATATCAACCGCCGTATTACAAGGACAATAGTATTCCGCCCAACCGCCCCGGCGCGCCGGCGAAGGTGATTACCTGGGTTGATCCCGCGTATCTCGCCGAACTCAAAGCCGACATCGCCGCGCTGAAGACGCGATGCGACATCGTGATTGCTTCACATCACTGGGGCTACGGCGAGGAAATTCTGCAATACCAGCGCGAGCTTGCACACGCCGCCATC
This sequence comes from Burkholderiales bacterium, assembly GCA_005800795.1. Lineage (GTDB taxonomy): Bacteria > Pseudomonadota > Gammaproteobacteria > Burkholderiales > SG8-41 > UBA5216. The sequence continues at coordinate 3,762 of SYEN01000491.1, forward strand.
GACGCTGGCGCGGATATCGTGATGGGCCATGGCCCGCATTTTCCTCTGGCCATCGAGTTCTACAAATCGAAGCCGGTCTACTATGGGCTGGCCATGTGCTGCTTTATTCGCAGCAATAAGAAAGCGCATCGCGGATGGGCAGGCATGGCGGCACATCTGACCTTCGACAAGACGTCGCTCACCGAAGTAGCTTTTTCCATCGTTCGGCAGAACGACGCGGGCGAGGTGCTGTTTTCTCCAGCGTCAAAAGAAAGCGATGCGATTGCACGTGTGGAGCGTCTATGTGCGCCGTTCGGCACGCAACTGCGCGTCGACGGCGACCGGGTTATTGCGAGGGGTGGATAGCGTGATGAAAATCAAACCATTTTTGTATGTTTTTGCGTGTGCTTCCTTGCGTCTGTGTGCCATTGGAGCCATGCTTTTGCCGCCGGCCCTCGTAAGCGCACAACCTGGCACCTACCCCGCCAAACCCATTCGCATGGTTGTCGGCTTTCCGCCCGGCGGCGGCAACGATGCGATGGGGCGCCTTTTTGGCCAGAAGTATGCCGAGCGTTTCGGACAATCCGTGGTCATCGACAACCGCCCCGGCGCGGGCGGCAATCTCGCAGCTGAGCTGGTCGCCAAGGCCGTGCCCGACGGGCACACACTGCTGGTGATTTCCAGCGGGCACCCGATTCAGGGCTTGCTGAAATCACATTTACCGTACGATCCGATACGTGATTTTTCGAGCGTGGCGCAGCTGGTGCATTACCGATCTGTGCTGGTGACCCACCCATCGGTGGCTGCCGCCAACGTGCGCGAGCTGGTGGCGCTGGCCAAGGCCAAGCCGGGGTCAATCAATTTTGCCTCGTCCGGCGCGGGCAGCAATTCGCAGCTGGCTGCCGAGTTGTTCCGTTACCTGACCGGGATCAACCTCGCGCATGTGCCGTACAAAGGTACCGGCCAGGCCATGACCGATCTCATGGGCGGACGCGTGCAGATGATGTTCGCGCCCTCGCTCACCGTGGCGCAACACGTGCAAGCCGGGCGGTTGCGCGCGCTGGGCGTTACCAGCGCGAAACGTTCGCGCGTGCTGGCAGACGTTCCTACACTGGCGGAAGCTGGCGCCAACGGTTACGAATTCGCGTCTTGGTACGGCATCCTCGCACCGGCGCGGCTGCCAGGCGACATTGCCGCCAAACTCAATGCCGAAACCCAACGTGCGCTACAAGCCGCCGACGTAAAAGATCGCCTGACCACCGAAGACCTGGATCCCGCCGCCGCCACGCCCGCACAACTTGACACCATCCGCCAGGGCGAACTCGCGAAATGGCGCAAAATCGTTGCGCAGCTCAATCTGAGGTTTGATTAAAAATATCAATAAAATCAAATAGTTAAATTTTATGGTGGCACGAACGCCGCCTATTTCGCCATACCCAGGTCGACCAGTATCTCGCGTGTCTCGGCGTACTCCTGATCAAGATGCTTGCGTACGGCTGCACTGCCAAGATATTCATCGACCCACTGCTCCTGCACCACCATCTTGCGCCATTCCGCACTCGCCACCGTCTTGCGCAGCAACCCGTCCCAGTAGGCAATCTGCTCGCGCGTGAGTCCGGGCGGCGCCATCATAAATCGCGAGTTGGACACCACCGCATCAATGCCTGAATCCTTCCAGATGGGAATCGACGCGTAATCACCCTCGAGACGCTTCGGCGCGCTGAGCGCGAGAAACCGCAGCCGCCCGGCACGCCAGTGTTGCGAGGCCACCGACAAGCCACCTGTTGCATAGTCGAGATGCCCGCCCAGCAGATTGGAAATCGATTCACCTGCTGACGGGAACGCCACTACACGCAGGCGGCGTATATCCACCCCCGCTCGCTTGAATGGCAGCGCCACCGCGATATGGCTGCTGTTGCCGGGTGTGGTGCCGATCGCCACCGCCATGCTGTCGGGTGCGACTTTCAGACGCGCGATCAAGTCGTTGGCGGTTTTGAATGGCGCGTCGGCGCGCACCGACAGCACGTTGTACTCGGTGTACAGCTGCCCCAGCAGCGAGAAATCCCGATGGTGCAATTTGTTCTTACCGGTGATGTGGTTGGAAAGCAAAGGCCCCGACACCAGCAAAATCTTGTGCGGATCGGCAGCAGCCGCCTGCACATAGGAATACCCCACCGCCTGCCCGCCGCCGGGCCGGTTCACGATCACCACCGGCACGTCGATCATTTTGTTTTCCTGCCAGATTTTTTGCAGCAAGCGCGCGGGACGGTCGAGCGTACCGCCTGCGTTGGCCGGAACCACGAATTCAACCGGGCGTGTGGGCTTCCATGTGGCCGCGAACGCAGGCGCGGCGGCAAAGATGAGCACAAAGGTGAGTATCGTGCGGCAGCCCCCCAGCCATTGCGGCGTGTTGCGCGGAACGCGGTTAAATCGCATGTTTTCTCCTGGTAGATTTCCTGTGTAGCAAAGGCGAAACCGCCCACCCTACAGCCGTAGCTGCGTTCCCAACTCAACCACACGATCCGGCGGCAGCTTGTAGTACTCCACCGCCGAAGGCGCATTGCGCTGCATACGCCGGAACAATTCACGCCGCCACGTAAACAGACCGCGACGCTCGGCGCGAGCGATGGTGGTTTTGCCGAGGAAAAAAGTAGTTTCGTTCAACTCCAGGCGCAGGCCGCGCCCGGCCAGCAGCTTTATAACATAAATGGCATCCGGGTCTTCCATGAAACCATAACGCACGATAACCTGATACACACTTTGCGGCACTAGCATCTCGATATCGATACGCTCATCGTCGGCGACTTTGGGCACGTCTTCTGTTGTTACCGTAAGAAACACCACGCGTTCATGCAATATCTTGTTGTGCTTGAGATTGTGCAACAGCGTCGCCGGCACCACCTCATGGTTAGCCGAAAAAAACACTGCGGTGCCCGGCACGCGCGTGATCGATGACAGGTGATCGCAGAATCCTTTCAGCGGCACATTTTTTGCTGCGGCACCCGCGCTCAATACGTCTGCCCCGCGCTTCCAGGTTGTTAACAGCGTAAAAATTCCCAACCCGCACACCAGCGGAAACCAGCCACCGGCGAGAATTTTCGTTGTGTTGGCGGCAAGGAACATCAACTCTGCCACGAACACCACCAGCAGCAGTGCCAGCATCGGCAGCCGCGCACGTTTGCCCATGACCACCACCACCAGCGCAACCAGTGCGGTTTCCAGCGCCATGGTCGCCGATACTGCGATACCGTAGGCTGCCGCCAGACGCGATGACGAGCCAAAGCCCAACACCAGCAATAGCACCACCGCCAGCATCAACCAGTTCAGCTGGCCTATGTAAATCTGCCCGCGCTCGGTTTCCGAAGTGTGCGTAACCGGCACGCGCGGCAAAAAACCCAGACGCGAGGCTTGCTGTGTCACTGAAAATGCGCCGGAGATCGTCGCCTGAGATGCGATCACCGCGGCCAATGTCGCCAACACCACCAGCGGTATCAGCAGTTCAGACGGCGCCAGCAGATAAAACGGGTTCTTCACCGCTGCCGGATTGCGCAACACCAAAGCGCTCTGACCCAGGTAATTCAGCATCAGGGCCGGAAGCACCAGACCGAACCAGCCAATACGTATCGGCGCGCGGCCAAAATGCCCCACGTCGGCGTACAGCGCTTCACCACCGGTCAATACCAGAAACACCGAACCCAGCGCAAGAAACGTCAGCCCGGGGGAATGCACGGCGAAGGCCAGCGCATGTGAGGGATCCAGCGCGTATAAAATCGCCGGCGTCTGCACTATGCTCATGACACCCAGCACACCCAGGGTCAGGAACCAGACCAGCGTAATGGGTCCGAACAGACGGCCAATTTTTCCGGTGCCGCGCGGCTGCAAGGCAAACACGCCGATCAATATCGCCATCGCGACCGGCGCCACCCAGTGCGCCAATGCGGGCGTGACTACCGAAATGCCCTCAACCGCCGACAGTACCGTAATCGCCGGCGTGA
>SYEN01000492.1 GCA_005800795.1 Burkholderiales bacterium
AACGATGTGCACACCGCGAACGCATACGCACTGCGGTGCAACAGCACTGCAGGCAGTCATACGCGAACGTCTGTTGCCCTACGCCGCCTTTGCCAACCGCTCAAAAGCCTGTGTCACGTCGGCGATCAGATCATCGGCGTCCTCCAGTCCGATGTGCAGGCGAATCACGGGGCCTTCATCGGCATTCCAGCGCGTGGCCGTACGCAAGGGCGCAATGTTGGGCGCAGTGACCAACGACTCGTAGCCGCCCCAGCTTGAGCCGATGCCGAATAGCTTCAGAGCGTTCACAAAAGCAGCGATCTGAGGTCTGGTCACCGGCTTCAGCACCAATGAAAACAGCGAAGCTGCGCCTTCAAAATCACGTTTCCAGATGGCGTGACCAGGGTCGCTTTCCAGCGCCGGAAACAACACGCGGCGGACTTCAGCGCGCGATTGCAGCCAGCGCGCCACCTTCATTGCGCTGGCCATTTGCTGCTTCATGCGCACGCCAATGGTACGCAAACCGCGTAACGCGAGATAACATTCATCGGCGCTGGAGCAGTAGCCATAGTCCGCCACGGTGCGTCGCACCGGCAGCCAGTACTTTTCGTTGGTGACGATCATACCCATCATCACATCCGAATGGCCGACGATGTATTTGGTCGCCGCGTGGATCGACACATCGACGCCATGATCAAACGATTTGAAAAAATACGGCGTACCCCAGGTGGTATCGGCCAGCACGGGAATGTCTCGGGCGTGCGCCTCGCGCGCGATGGCAGGAATATCCTGCATCTCAAAACTGAGCGAGCCGGGCGCTTCGCAAAAAATCGCCCTAGTATTGGATTTGATTAAATTCTTAATGCCCGCACCGATCAACGGATCATAGTATTCCGTCGCCACACCATACGACGCCAACCGCTTATTGCAGAAGTTTCGCGTCGGGCCATACACGCTGTCGGCCACCAGCACATGATCGCCTGACTTCACAAATGCGCATATCGCCGCGACGATCGCCGCCAGCCCCGAACACACCGCCACCGCATTATGGCCGCCTTCGAGTTTTGCCACCGCCTCTTCGAGCGCCCAGTTGGTCGGATTGCCGTGGATACCGTAGCGCGGCGTCTGGTAATCGTCCGGAGGACGCGTGCCATAGGTCTCCAGATCGGGAAACACAATCGTTGAGGCGCGATATACCGGCATGTTCACCGTGCCCTGGGTTTGTCCGGGATTGCGCCCCGCGCGACCTACTAGTGTGTCTTTTTTCATGTCTTTATCTGTCGGTTCATTAAAATCTGGCACGGGCCATTAAAGGTTTCTACGATTCGAGACCGGTTCATTCAAGCAGGGAAATTTTTATTTGGCACTGCTCGCGCACCCGGTCCACGCCATCCCAAGCATTCGGTATTTCAGTTACTGCTCCGGCCCCGGAATGGAAAGGTATCACCAAGAAATCTGCCCGGCCATTGGCTACAAGCTTTACGGCAGCCAATATCGTGTTGGCGAGTTTCCCCTTAAAATCAGCATTATGCCCACTGCTTCCGGGTCGCGCTGGGCATAAAATAATTATTCAATTAAATCAAATAGTTACAGCAATGGAGATTTGTTCGTGACATTTTTACTGCGTGGCAGACGCTCGGCCTCATTTTTCACCCTCCTTTGCATGTGCACTGCCCTCGGGAATACCGCTCGTGGCGCCGAGGGCACAACCAGCGACAAACCCTTTGAACCGACTGTTGGCCAGGCAGGCCGTGACGTGGTGTGGGTGCCCACGCCCGACGTACTGGTTGAAAAAATGCTCGATGTCGCCAAGGTCACAGCGCAGGATTTCGTCATGGATCTGGGCTCTGGCGATGGCCGCAACATCATTGCCGCGGCCAAACGCGGCGCGCGCGCGGTGGGCGTGGAGTACAACCCCGATATGGTGGAACTGTCGCGGCGCAACGCTGAAAAGGCGGGGGTCGCCGACAAGGCACAGTTTATCGAGGGTGACATGTACGTGGCTGATATATCCAAAGCCACTGTGCTGGCCCTGTTTTTGTTGCCCGAGAACATGAACAAGCTGGCAGATAAATTCCTCGCGTTAAAACCGGGTTCGCGCATCGTTTCCAACCACTTCGCCGCCAGCGGCTGGGAACCGGATGAATCGGGACGCGCCGAAGGCGACTGCGGCAGTTGGTGCAGTTGGTTGCTGTTTATCGTGCCGGCGCAGGCCGCGGGCCGCTGGCGCCTGCAAAAAGGCGAGCTGGAGCTGGAACAAAAATTTCAGATGCTCACCGGCACCTACACGGTGAATGGCATGAGCACGCCAGTGGAAAAAGGCCGCTTACTCGGCGAACAGATCACCTTCAATATAGGCGGCACCGAGTACAAAGGCATCGTCAACACCGACGCCATGGCGGGCGCGGGCTGGAACGCCACACGCCTGCGTTGATTCACCCTTGATCACTCTGACCGGATTACCGCCCATGATGCCCGCCGAATTCGATATCACCGGAAAAGTCGTTTTTATCACCGGCGCCGGACGTGGCATAGGTAAAGGCATCGCGCAAGTGCTTGCTGAAGCCGGGGCCGATGTGGCGCTCAACGCATTGACACCCAAATACGTCACTGAAACAGTAGCAGAAATCGCAAAGTCGTCGGGCAGAAAAGTCGTGCCAGTCATCGCCGATGTCACCAGGGCGGATGACGTGAAGCGCGCCATCGATTCGGTGCTCGCCACTTTCGGGCGCATCGACGTGCTGGTCAATGCGCTGGGTGATTCCATCCGCACGCCGCTGGTGGCGCTGCCGGGCAAGGAAGGCGCAGGCGCCAGCGACGAAGATCTGAAATTCATTATCGACATCAACCTCACCGAAGCGCTACTGTGCACGCGCGCCGTCGGCCCGCACATGCTGGCGCGCAAATCCGGAAAAGTGATCAACATCGCGTCCTGGACGGCCCATCAAGGGGGGCGCGACCTGGTGCTCTACACTACCGCCAAAACCGCGCTCGCCGGTTTCACCCGCGCGCAAGCACTGGAGTGGGCGCCGTATCATGTGCATGTGAATGCCATCGCGCCGGGGATTTTCCCGGACGTGGTGACTTCCGGCGAGGAGCGCTTCAAGCAGAGCACGCAGCGCGCAGAACAGACCGTTCCGTTGAAGCGTGCCGGCAAGCTGCGCGAAGTCGGCCTGCTTGCGCTGTATCTGGCGTCGGACGCTTCCGACTACATGACGGGACAGACCTTGCTGCTCGACGGCGGTCTGGGGCTATAAGCAGCAATGATCCTACGTAAGTATTTGTTTTAATTGACTTTTTATTCATCCCAAGCGCTAGTCGCCCTTGATCACTTCGCTGCGTTTCCTGCGCAGCGCCGGCACGGCAAACAGCAGCAGCAGCAAGCCGGTCGCCACCATGAAACCACCGCTGATCGGACGCGTAAAAAACACCGACGGATCGCCTTCCGACAGCAGCATAGAGCGGCGCAGATTTTCTTCCATCAGCGG